>JBDRDE010000103.1:0-2519 GCA_043821065.1 Candidatus Omnitrophota bacterium | reverse complement strand
ACATCGGCGAAGAACCTCGTAGGATCGTTCTACCAGCCGAGATTAGTCGTTTCCGATATAAGCCTGCTCAGATCCCTTCCCGAGCGCCAGATAAGATCAGGGCTGGCGGAGATCATAAAATACGGCATCATAAATGACTCGGGATTATTCTCTTATTTGGAAGATAATATAGCCGCGGTTAAGAGACTTGAAAAGGACGTTCTGGAGCGTATCGTCTCCAGATCAAGCGCGATAAAGGCGCGTTTTGTGCAGGCAGATGAATATGATAATAAAGGGATGCGCGCCTATTTAAATTTCGGCCACACCATAGGGCACGCCCTTGAAGCTGCTTGCAAATATTCTAATCTATATTCACACGGCGAAGCCATAGCGGTAGGCATGGCAGCTGCGTCAAGGATCGCCCTGCGGTCAGGCCTCTTAGACAAGATCTCATCAGATCGCATAATAAATCTTATAAAAGAAGCGGGGCTCCCTGTCACGATATCAAGAAGATTAAAAGTGGAAAAGATAATGAAGGCACAAGCTTACGATAAGAAGATGGTTCGCGGGGTAAACCGTTTCGTACTGCCTGTGAGGATAGGCAGTGTCAAGCTGTTCGAGAATATATCACGCAACCTAATACTCGACACAGTAAGGTCTATGCGGAATGAAAATAGAGCAGGATAACAAATCAAATACAGAATAGCGTAATAAAGGAGATGATATATGAAGGTAAGGGTCTTCAAGAAAGAGGATTCGGACGCGGTCAAGGACCTGATATTGGATATATTGACCAAAGAGTACCCTTTTGATAAGTCGGCCTACTCTGACAGCGATCTCTTCAATTTAAGCGCTACATACGGTGGGCCGAGAGAGGGCTTCTTCGTCCTAGAAGAGGACGGAAAGATAATAGGGACGGTAGGAATAAAGGAAGATTCGAAAGATGTAGCCCTACTAAGAAGATTGTTTGTTGAATCTAAATACAGGGGAAAGGGCTATGGGGGCCTGCTCATGGCCGATGCGATAAAGTTCTGCAAAGAAAAAAGCTACGGGTCGCTCGCCTTTCGCACGACCAACCGCATGCAACAGGCTATAGAGCTATGCAAAAAAAATGGCTTTAGGAAAGAGGAAGAGCTGGACCTTCAGGGATTTCAGATATATAAATTCGTATTACAGCTTGCCTAGATCTGAGCGTTATTTTATCCGCAGGGTGATCTCTTTGTCCCTATAAAAGAGTGTTACGCTGTCTTTGGTTATACTGATAACCTGCCCGCCTTGATATAGATCGCCCTTTTTCAAGATAGTATTGTTGATCATGGCCAGAGATTCCCCTCCGCCTTCGATGATACCGTTTAGCGTGAATAAGGGCAGTGTCTCTGTCGCTGTCACTTCTACCGGGGTCTCTTGAACGCGCCTAACGGCCTCCCTGACCAGCATCTCTTTGGGCGCCACGGCCTCAGGTGAAGGCCTTAAGGCCGGAATCGCGGAATATGTGGAGGATGAAAAGAGGCCGGAGTTATAGATAAATATCGCGATAGCGGCCACTATTATAGCGATAGTGCCTATGCCTGTCAGGACGCTCCATTCTCTCTTTTTTGATCCTATTCTTTTGGTCTCGCTGACAAATATGCTTTTGAGATCCTCATCGCGCTTTCTGACCGGCGGCTTTCGCTGATCAGAGGCCTTCTTAAGGGCATCACTAATTATGCTCATACGCCTCTCCTTCTATCTCTTTTATCGCCTTCATGATCGTATCGAATGATATATTCCTGGTCTCAAGGACAAAGCCTAAAAGCAGGGCCTTATCGCATATTATATTGATTAGCCTTGGGATGCCTCCCGAATAACCGTATATCAGATCTATCGCCTTCTCGTCAAAGAGGATGTCGCCCGTGGACCCCGCCACGGCAAGCCGGTGATTGATGTACTCTTTAACCTCGCCCCTGTCCAGGGGGAGTATATGATACCTGACGGCAATGCGCTGCTTAAGCTGCCTCAATTGCGGGTCGTCGAGCCTCTTGCGAAGTTCGGGCTGCCCGACAAGGACTATCTGGAACAGCTTCTCCTTCTCAGTCTCCAGATTAGAGAGAAGCCTTATCTGCTCCAGTACTGAGGGTTTAAGGTTCTGGGCTTCGTCCAATATGAGCACCACGTTATTACCGCGGGCTAGCTGGTCGAGCATGAACTTGTTGAGCTGTTTCATTATATACATCTTGCTCTTTTTCTCGACGACAAGCCCAAAATCCTCAGTAATGGTCTGCAGGAGCTGTAGCTGAGATAGGTCCGGATTCAGGATGAAAGCGGTCTTGGTGCGCCCGTCAAGCCTATTCAATAAAGCGCGGCAGAGGGTGGTCTTCCCCGTGCCTATCTCCCCGGTTATCTCTAGAAAACCTTTTCGCTCTTCTATGCCATAGATCAAATGGGAGAGGGCGTCCTTGTGTTTTCTACTCAAGAATAGAAAATTGGGATCGCTGGTAACATTAAATGGCTTTTCTTTGAAATTATAAAAATTGTTATACATGATGTTATTATAGCATATT
>JBDRDE010000102.1:0-6482 GCA_043821065.1 Candidatus Omnitrophota bacterium | reverse complement strand
ACTATAAAACTAGACTTTTTTAGTTTAACCCTCCTTCGCGTAATTCTACGTCTATAAATGAGTAACATCAAGTAGAATTCCGCTCAGGAGGATTTCGCCTGAGTGAAATTTGAGCTTTAACAGTTTATTTATAAGGTGTTAGGAATGGTTATAAGTTAGATCGGTAAAAATACTGGTTGGGGGTGATCAGGGCTTTCTATCGAAAAATGGGTTCTTTCCGGTACCGGATAAGGGTATCCCTATGGCCTGTTTTATATCTCCTTTAAATAGAGCGAGTTCGATAGCGGCCTTGCCAATCGAATACATGACGCGATTATCGGCATGGAAGCGGCCAGCCAGAGATACCGCGGATCCCAGGGCTATCCCAAGGTCCATGGCGTTATAAGCGCAGATACCCTTTTTTTGCGATAGTTCATTGCAGGTGGGATAACCGCAATAACCGCAGTCAAGCCCCATGACTTCTGATCGCGTCCCGATTATGAGGATATACTTAGATCCCTCAATGTTGCCGGCATCGCGCTCACAACTCGGCCTCTTATCGCGCGATGCTATCTCTCTCATCTTTTTGATGATAGACTCTCTCTCTTTATCAGAGTCTACAATGATGATCTCCAGGTTGTCCCTGCCGCGCGTCTTAGGCGCTGTGCGGCAGGCAACGGCCATGAATTCGGCGATATCTTTTAGAGCGGAATCCTTCGCGGCTTTATAGTCTATCATCGGCTATCCAATAATATGTCATTCTGAGTGAGCCCTATTTTTCTGCTGGCGAGCGAAGAATCTAAACCAATGCTACATTCTAGATCCTTCGCTGCGCCACCTTCGGTGGCGCGCTCAGGATGACGAATTATACGTCTTTCATGCTAAGCGCTATCCTTCTGTGGGAAGCCTCTACCTTTAATACGCGCACCTTAACCGTATCGCCAGGCTTACACACATCCTCTATCTTCTGATCCACCGGGACCTCAACTTCGCTCACATGGACGAGCCCCTCAAGATCCGGCTCGAGCTCTACAAATACGCCGAAGTTCGTGATATTGGTGATCTTACCTTCTATCGCGCTCCCCGGCTTGTAGTTCTCTGTTATCTTCTCCCATGGGTCGGGTGTCGTCTGCTTCAGCCCGAGGGAGATCTTGCGGGCGTTTTTATCTATCCCAAGTATCACGGTGTCGACCTTCTGGCCTTTCTTAAGGATATCTCTAGGATGGGCTATCCTCTTTGTCCATGACATATCCGAAACATGTATTAGCCCGTCAATGCCATCGTGCAGCTCTATAAAGGCGCCGTAGTCGGTGAGGTTGCGGACCTTACCCTTGATCTTATCTCCCACGCTAAAAAGCTCCTCCACCTTGTCCCATGGATCAGCATCAAGCTGCTTTATCCCAAGCGCTATCTTCTGATTCTCTTTGTCCACGGACAACACAATCACCTCAACCACGTCACCAATGGCTAAAAGTTCGTTCGGGTGGTTATACCTCTTAGACCATGACAGCTCCGATATGTGGACGAGTCCTTCCACGCCTTTCTCAAGCTCGACAAAGGCGCCGTAAGGCATGAGATTGACCACTTTGCCCTTTATCTTCGTCCCTACCGGGAATTTCATATCGATATCTAGCCACGGGTTTGGGGTCTTCTGCTTAAGCCCCAGAGAGACCTTTGTGCTCTCCCTGTCAACATCGAGTATCATGACCTCTATCTTATCGCCTATCGCCACTACCTCGCTCGGGTGGCTGATCCTGCCCCAGCTCATATCCGTGATATGGAGCAGGCCGTCTAGCCCGCCCAGGTCTATGAAAGCGCCAAAGTCTGTGATGTTCTTGACTACTCCCTCCGCTACCTGCCCCTTCTCAAGGCCGGTCAGGAGCTTATGTTTGCCCTCTTCGCGGCGCTGCTGGACAGCGTCCCTTCTGGATACGACCACATTCTTTCTAGGCTTGTTGATCTTTACTATCTTGAACTCCAGCTCCTGGTTTAATAGCTGGTTCGCTTCCAAGGGGTTTCTCGTCCCGGATAAGGACGCGGGAAGGAAGGCCTCAACACCGATATTGACCATAAAACCACCTTTTACCTTGCGGGTTATCTTGCCCTTTATCATATCCCCTTCCTTGCTCAGCGCTATTATGCGCTCCCAGCCCTGCGCCTTCTCGGCCTTGGACTTGGAGAGGACCACCATGCCGTTCTCATCCTCTCTTCTCTCCAGAAAGACCTCTATTTCCTGTCCTACTTCAGGCGGGCTATTAGTGTCAAACTCATCTATGGAAATAAGCCCTTCTGACTTGTACCCTATATCGACCACTACCTCTTTCGCTCGGACATCGACGACCTTGCCTTTTACTATCGACCCCTGCGAGATGACAACAAACGTCTTCTCGTAAAGCTCCATCATCGAAACAGACTCTTCCTGGTCCACGTTCTCTTCTCTCTCGTCAGTCATCTTTTTAAATTCCATTTTCTTGTTTTTCCTTTCTCAATGAGACCTTGAATTGTGAAAATACACAATTTTCACAATTCAATGGTCGAATTGACTCCGCCGAGTATGCAATAAAATTTCGAAGAAATTTTTTGCGTGGCTTACGAGGCGGAGCCTTCCTGCGTTATTTTATCCAGTTTCGCAATACTATCCATTACCTTAATACTAAACGCCCTGTACGCTTCCTTCCTGCCAACGCAGCCATTTGGATCCGTTGGCGGGATCGGACTTCCTATAGCAACCTCAACCCTGCCAAACTTGAAATTCTTCGCCCCGCGCGGCAGGGCCTTGTCGCTGCCTTTGATAAGGCATGGGATCACAGGGACCCGGGCCTTCAAAGCCATAAAGCCTATGCCTAAAAAAGCGCCTTTGATCTGACCATCGGCAGACCTTGTCCCTTCCGGAAATATCGCGATCGGCTTGCCCGATCTAAGCAGGCTAAAGACCTTCTTCATGGCCGAGTGATCCGGACGACCCCTCTTAATCCTTATGCACCCGGTAGAATGATACCAGAGCGCGGCCAGTCTATTTTTATATAGGTGGTCACTTGTTATGAAAAAGAACTGCCTGTTTGAAAAAGCGCCTATTATGCCCGGGTCCATATAGCTTACGTGATTACTGGCAAATATAAACGCCCCCTTATTAGGTAAATTCTCTACGCCCTTAACTCTAAAACCAAAAAATAACAGCAGAGGTATCCTAAATGACCATTTCGCCATAAGGTACATTAGACGGCTAAATATTTCGAATATCATATCTCACTTATAAATAGCTAAGTATCTTTTCTACAGTCTGCTCGATAGACATGTGAGTAGTATCGATAATTATGGCGTCATCCGCTCTCTTGAGAGGGCCGACCTTCCTCTCCATATCACTCTTATCCCGCGCCTGCACATCCTCTTCTATATCTTTAAGACTGATACTCTGCCCGGATTCCAGCAATTCCTTATGCCGGCGCGCGGCCCGTTCCCTGAAATCGGCATCGAGATAGAATTTCTTATCAGCGTCTGGAAAGACGACCGTGCCTATATCCCTGCCCTCAAGGACGGCTCCGCGTCCGCTTTGAGCGGCGCGCCGCTGCATCTTGACCATCTCGGCCCTCACGGCAGCCGCACCCGCTATGAACTTCACGTTATTAGTAAGATCGGGCGTCCTGATCTCTTTTGATACATCAAGCCCGTCTAAGAGCACTACGAGGCTATTGTCCTCGCCGTAGACTAAGTCTATCTTTGTATTTTTGGCCAGATCCGCCAGTGTCTCTTTATCCTTAAGGTCGAGTCTCTCTCGTAGGGCCTTAAAAGTGAGCGCCCTGTACATCGCGCCCGTATCAACATATAGGAGGTTGAGCTTTTGCGCCACCATCCTGCTAACGGTGCTTTTCCCGCTTCCTGCTGGCCCATCAATAGCAATTATCATATTTCAACATCTCTGTATTGAGTTAGCGCATACGCGCTAACGGTGCTTTTCCCGCTTCCCGCGGGTCCATCTATTGCAATTATCATAATCCGCGCAGCCTTTCGCGCCGGGCCTTCGCCAGTTTAAAGATGCGCAGAAGCGCCGCGCCGTCTCTCTGCCGTATGGCCTTTTCCAGAGAAGATAGCTCTTTCTTGAACCCAGAGATAGACCTTATTATCTCGCCGCTGTTCGTTATGGTTATGTCTCTCCATATCTTAGGATCGCTTGCCGCTATCCTGGTGGTATCGCAAAAACCGCTGGACGCGAACTTCAGGCTCCCTAGGTCTATGCCGGAAAGCATAGAGAAGACAAGCATATGAGGAAGGTGGCTTATTTCGGCAACGACCCGGTCATGCCTCTCAGGAGAGAGCACCACGACCTCTGCACCCATCTTCCGCCAAAGGCCTTTTATTATATTTAATGACTTCGCGTTTGCAGATCCCGCCTTTGTCAATATGCACAGAGAGCCGCAAAAGAGATCCCTTCTCGCCTGGTCAACGCCTCTCTTCTCCGAGCCCGCCATAGGGTGAGCCCCGACAAACCTCACTCTCTTCGGTATGGCATTATCTATTTCTCGCGTAAGAACGCCTTTAGTGCTGCCCACATCCGTCAATATCGCTCCGTCTTTTAGATGCGGAGTGATCTTCTTGACCATACCCAACATTGAAAGTATCGGCATAGCGAGTATCACTATATCAGCGCCCTTAACACCCTCTCTCGGGTCGAGCGTACCTATATCGATCGCCTTGAGCTTGAGGGCTCTATTGATAGAGCTCTGCCTGTGGCCTATGCCCACAACTTTTGAGGCAAGTCTCTTGGACTTTACCGCGAGCCCTATGGAGCCGCCTATAAGACCTACACCTATTATCGCTATCTTACCAAATTTCCGCATATTTCGCATAATACGTTGCGTGTCTGTTCGTGTTACTGTTCGTGTCTGTTCGTGTTATTTTCATAGCTCCCTGTCCACCGCCGGGGCTAGCCTCTTTATCTGGCGCATGAGCGCATCGAACTTCTCCGGCAAAAGTGATTGCGTCCCGTCCGATAGCGCCAGCTCAGGGTTTGGATGGACCTCAACTATAAGGCCGTCGCAACCCGCCGCTATGGCCGCCTTTGCCGCCGCAGGTACGAGCCCCCACCTTCCAGTAGCATGCGAAGGATCGACCACTACAGGCAGATGGCTCAAAGACTTTATGGCCGGCACGGCATTTACATCCAGCGTAAACCTTGTGTAGTCCTCAAAGGTCCTTATGCCGCGCTCGCACAGTATGACGTTGAAATTCCCCTCTGATAGTATATACTCTGCCGACATCAGGAACTCTTTTATGGTACTCGACATGCCCCTCTTTAAAAGGACGGGTTTTTTCGTCTGGCCTACCGCTTTGAGCAGATTAAAGTTCTGCATGTTCCTCGCCCCTATCTGGATGATATCGGCGTACTTCTCCAGGAGCTTAACATCTTTGGTGTCCATCAATTCCGTGACTATAAGCAGGCCTGTCTCTTTCTTGGCCGCAGCAAGCATCTTTAAGCCTTTCTCGCCAAGACCTTGAAAACTGTAGGGAGAACTTCTCGGTTTATAGGCTCCGCCTCTTAGGATCGTCGCGCCGGAACGCTTCACGGCCCTCGCCGTCTTAAGGAGTATGCGCCTATTCTCGACCGAACACGGACCGGCCATCACAACCAGCCTCTTAGCTCCTATCTCCACGCCCGGCCCTATCTTTACTACTGTATCTTCTTGCTTGAAATCGCGGGAGACGAGCTTGTACGGCTTCAATATAGCCATTACCTTCTCTACCCCGGGAAATACTTCGAGCGGCTGGATCCTTATTACATCCTCATCTCCTATGACGCCTATGATCGTCCTCTCTTTGCCTTTGGATATCATAGGCTTGAGCCCCAGTTTCTTTACCCTCGCCACTATGTGCCTTAACTGCTCCTGGGTAGCCTTGGGCTTGAGTACTATTATCATGGAAAAACCTCCTATTAGAGTCAGAGATTCAGAGAGTCATAGAGTCACAGTTTTGGATAAACGGCCTCTTTTATGACTCTTTGACTCTTTGACTCTATACTCTCCTTATAACCTGCCTTAGTGTTTTCAAAAACCGCTCGTTCTCCCGCATGGTGCCCACGGTAACGCGCAGGCAGTTCTTGAGCCCCCATGAAGACATATTCCTGACTATCACACCCTTGTTCAAGAGCCTCCCATATATCCCGGGGGCATCACTGCCTATCTTTAGCAGTATAAAATTGGTGGCGCTTGGCACATACTCTATATTCAAGGAATCGAGCCGGTCATAGAGAAACTCCTTGCCGCTTTTGACCGACGCTGCTGACCTCTTTACGAAGGCCATATCCTTGAGGGCCGCCCCGGCGGCAGCCTGAGCCAGGGAATTGACATTAAAAGGCTCTCTCACCTTATTCATGGCCCCTATCAGGGCTTCGGGGGCAACGCCATAGCCTATGCGCAGTCCCGCCAGGCTGTACGCTTTAGAGAAGGACCTCGTTACGATAACGTTCCTCTTGGTTTTGACATATTTGAGCGTATCCGGATAGCCGTCAT
>JBDRDE010000101.1:0-5373 GCA_043821065.1 Candidatus Omnitrophota bacterium | reverse complement strand
CGAGACATTCGCTCTCGGCATAAATATGCCGGCGCGCACAGTCGTCTTCGACGAACTGAGAAAGTTTTACGGGCGGTTCTTCGCGAATCTCAGGACGAGGGATTTTTACCAGATGGCCGGCCGGGCAGGAAGGCGCGGCATAGACGAAGAGGGCTTTGTCTATAGCAGGATCAACCCCCGGTTTATCTCGATCGATGAGATCAAGCGTGTCATATTCGGCCAGCCCGAGAAGGTAAAGAGCAGGTTCAACCTTTCATACGCCGCGATACTCAATCTCTACCAGAGATACGCGGACAAGATCTACGACATATATCCGCTCTCTTTCCATTCTTTCCAGGAGAAGGAACGCTACAGGAAAAGGGCGCTGGATCTCCTGCATTCAAAAGTCGACTTATTGAAGGAGCTTCGCTTTATAGATGGAGAGAGGCTTACGGATAAAGGCAAGTTTGCCAGTAAGATCTACGGCTACGAGCTCCTTATGGCCGAGCTCTACAGCAATGGGGTCTTCAATAACCTTACCGAGATCGAGCTTGGGATACTCTGCCTGGGGCTCGTCTTCGAGCCGAAAAAGTCCAGCGGCAAGCCCATATTACCCAAGAAGGCGCGCGGCGTGAGCAGGATCACAGAAACTATGATAGGCGGCATCCATGATGCCGAAAGAGAGTTCGGCATAAAACACTTAAGCAAGGACTGTTTTTATCATCTATCGGCGTGCCTG
Organism: Candidatus Omnitrophota bacterium; assembly: GCA_043821065.1. Lineage (GTDB taxonomy): Bacteria > Omnitrophota > Gorgyraeia > JABMRJ01 > JABMRJ01 > JAZFTF01. The sequence continues at coordinate 4,655 of JBDRDE010000101.1, read as the reverse complement.
GAGGCCTGGATGAAAGGTGAGAGCTTCGATAAGATAATGAGCCTGACGGATGCCGACGAAGGGGGGATCATACGCTACTTCAGGATGTGCGTCCAGATACTCCGGGAGATATTGGAGACGTCCGTTACGCATGACCTAAGGGCCAAGACCATCCACGCGATCGACCTTATAAACCGGGATATCATAGACGCGGAGAAGCAGCTTCGCGGTTAGCCTCCGGAGCGGTATCATCCACCTTAAGGCCCTGCACCGTCTCTCTCAAGTGAGCGAATTCTTCTTCGAGTAACTCATTCCTGGCCTCGATCTCTATCAGGACGCTATCCACGTGGCGCTTCAGCGCCGCCTGCTCCAGCTCTAAACGGCCTATCCTCTCATCTATCTCCACGAATCTCCTCGAAGCGTATTCGCTTATATCCTCGACCACGTTGAGGTCGCCCTCTTTTCGCATCCTAGTCCCTTTCGGCACGAGAACATTCGCGTCGCCGACCTTCAATATCTCCATTCCGGCAGGTGCGCGCACCTTCTTATCCGCGGCCCCTGCATGGGTGGCGATCGATAGGGTGATAAGGAGGATCAAGGGCAGGGAGCGCGTGAAGCGTTTTTTCATATAAACTATTCCTTTCATGGGATTATACTACCTTCTCAGAGCTGGTTCAAGCACGAAATCCTCTGCCACTCTAATACTTTGACACTTCTTCCTGACCCCTGTACCCTGATTTCCCTTGCAAGCCCTAGCGTGGCGGGAGTATAATATGAGCAAATCATGGAGGACAGAGACATGGCTAAGAAGAAGATACTGGTTGTAGACGACGAGACCGCACTCACCGATATGCTCAAGATGAACCTTGAGATGGTGGGTGAGTTTGAGGTCCGTACGGAAAATAAGGCGACCAATGTTATTACTGCCGCTCGGGAATTCCGGCCGAATATTATACTGCTAGACGTCATGATGCCCGATATGGACGGCGGCGAGGTCGCCAGCCAGGTGCGGGGCGACTCAGGCCTCAAAGACACCCCTATATTATTCCGGACGGCGGCCCTGACAAAAGAAGAGGCCGAGATCCAGAATCACAAGGTAGGCGGCTACCCATTTCTCGCGAAGCCTGTGATGCTGGAAGACCTGGTAATCTACATCAACAAGTATGCCAGCTGAGACCAATTTGGTCTCCCCAACTCTTGCTTTATTGAAATTATGATGGTATTATTATAAATAAAGACGGAGTATCTTATATGGATAAAAAGATACTGATCATAGACGACGAACCCGACTTTACGGACCTCATCAGGATGGCTTTCGACCGTGTGGGCGGATATGAGGTAAGGGCGTTGAACAACCCGCTGGAAGCGGTCGAGGCCATCAAAGAGTTCAGGCCTGATATAGTACTCCTCGATATCATGATGCCGGATATGGACGGCAGCGAAGTAGCGGAGAGGATAAGAGAGGACGCTGCGATCTCCGGCACGCGGATAATATTTCTCACAGGAACGGTCGCGCGCGCGCATATAGGTTCGCCGGATTCTATGATAGGAGGCCACGTCTTTATATCCAAGCCTGTTAATATCAGAGAGCTTGTAAATTGCGTACAGAAGCATATAGGTTAGCGCCGTATGCGCTAACTTAATACAGAAATGTCGTTAGGTAGTGTTAGCGCCGTAGGCGCTACATAATACAGAGTTGTCGTAGTATATGAGCGCATCAAATACAGAGTAGTCTAATAGATGAAGACAAGGATAGTACTTATATTCCTGGTAGCCATACTCATACCAACAGCCCTCCTGGCCTACTTTGGCCTCTTGGCCGTAAGGAGCGAGCAGACTATCATAGAGCGGAATATGAGAGAGCGCCACGAGTTCATGGCCGATATCGTGCTAGGAGAGATAGAGGTCAGGCTCAAGGAGATGCCGCCGGACCTAGCCAAAAACAAAAAGTATCTCGAGAGCGTCTTAGCCGGTGAGGCTGCCATATTCAAGGGGCAGGCGGCCGTCTTTACCCCTGACAAGAGGGCGATAGGCGGCCCGCTGAAGAGCTTCGCCTTCACCGGAGAAGAGAAGCCCGAGGCGCCGGCACTGATGCGCCCTATCCCAAAGACCGATTACAGCCTGGCGATCTACGAGCGCTACCCTCTCCCGCTTATTAAGAAGCAAGAGGAGCAGATGCGGGGGCTCCACTTCTATATCGCCATCATCATATTTTCCGCCATATCGATACTGGTAGGGGGCTTCTTCACCCTGTGGGCGCTCTCGCGCGAGTGGCGGCTCGCCAAGCTCAAGAGCGAATTCGTCTCCGGCCTTTCGCACGATCTGCGCAGGCCGCTTACGTCGATAAGGATGTTCTCTGAGATGCTCAGAGAAGACCGCGTGCCGAAGACCGAAAAGAAGCAGGAGTACTACGATATCATAAACTCCGAGTCTGAGCGCCTGACCCACCTGGCCAATAATATCCTCGATTTTTCGCGCATAGAGACGGGACGCAAGAGGTTCAATTTCGAGGCCGAGAACATAGCCAATGTGGTCACCGATACCGTGGAGAGGTTCAGGAAGTATATGGCCGATGAAGGCCGCAAGATAAAGCTCAGCATAGAAGGCGAGATCCCCCCGGTAAAGATCGACGTGAGCGCTATGGCGCAGGCGTTTATGAATCTCATATCGAACGCGGCCAAGTTCTCAGACCCCGACCAGGAGATAGTCGTCAACCTAAAGAGAGACGGCAAGAGTAACATCGTGATAGAGATCCGGGACAGCGGCATCGGGATACCGAAAGCCGACATAAAAAAGATCTTCAACCGGTTCTACAGGACCTCGCAGAAGAGGGTGAGGGATATAGAGGGCAGCGGCATGGGCCTGGCCCTTGTAAAGTACACGATAGAGGCCCACAAGGGGCGCGTAGTCGTGGAGAGCGAGGAAGGGAAAGGGAGCACATTTTCGGTGATACTGCCATGTATAAGAACGTAATAACAGGGTTACGAGCTCGTCTAAGCTGTAGAAGTTACTAAGGGGTGAAAATCGTATATGTTACTAACTCGTGCAAGCAATAGCAGTTACGAAAGGTTACGAAGGGTTACTAAAGGTTACTAATAGTTGCGTAACCTTTTAGTAACCATAATTGCTTTCTACCCATTCGTAACCATAGTTGTTTATGTCTGTTAGTAACCTTTCGTAACTGCAATTGCTTAGACGAAGTCGTAACCGCATGTTGCTTTCATGCATTTACAGGCTGTTTTTTTGGAGTTAGTAACCATAGAGTTTAATATGAAAACTATCCTGATAGTCGAAGACGACAAGCACATACTTACCGGCCTCGTCGACAATCTGGAGGCTGAAGGCTACAAGACCGCCACCGCCACAGACGGTGAGATGGCGCTGATAGAGGCCAAAGAGAAGAGGCCGGACCTGATTATATTGGATATCATGCTCCCCAAGCTGAGCGGTTTTGAGGTCTGCAAGGAGTTGAAGAAGGAAGGGATAAGCATCCCTATTATCATATTGAGCGCCAAGGCGCAGGAGCCCGACAAGATAATGGGGCTTGAGCTCGGAGCCGACGACTATGTCACCAAGCCCTTCAGCCCGAGGGAGCTCATCGTCCGCGTAAAAGCCGTATTGCGCAGGGTCGCCGCGCCGGAGATGATAAAGGACGTATATGAATTTGACGGGGTAAAGATAGATTTCAAGAAATACCAGGCCTTAAAGGACGGCAAGGAGCTTAAATTTACCGCCGCGGAATATAAGATACTGAAAATACTCATAAAGTTTAAAGGCGAACCTATCAGCCGCCACAAGATACTCTCCGAGATATGGACAGCGGAGAATGTCACCACCCGCACCATCGACACCCATATATGGAGCCTTCGGGAAAAACTCGAGAAAGACCCCTCCGACCCCAAGCACATCATCACCGTCCACCGCATCGGCTACAAATTCGTGGAATAGCAGAAAAGTTACGAAAGGTTACGAACTCGTATAAACAATTGAGGTTACGAAAGGTTACGAAGGGTTACGAACTCGTTTAAGCAATTGAGGTTACGAAAGGTTACGAGAGGTTGCGAAAATCCGTGCAAAAAGCGTATGAAAGATTGAAATTCTACCAGAATATATGCGAGATACGCAGGATTATATATAAGCTCACCGAAAGATTCCATAAGGGCCATCTAAGACTTGTGAGTCAAATGCGCGATGCTGCCCGCAGCGCAAAACAGAATATCCGTGAGGGCTATAGCAAGGATACGGCCGGACAATTTGCGCATTCTATAAAGATCAGCCGCGGCTCATTAGATGAACTTGAGGGTGATACAGATGATTGCTTTGAAGACGGCCTTATTAGTGAGCCTGAACACGATACTCTTAAGAAGTTATATCGCCAGACAAAATACCAGATGGATCATTATCTGGATGCTCTCCGCAAGCTCGAAAAGCAGGGAAAGTGGAAGACCCGCTTTAAAAAGTAACCTGTAAATGCGTGAAGACAACATGCGGTTACGAATTCGTGTAAAATACAGCCAGTTACGAATGTCATAAAATCGGTTATGGTTACTAAAGGTTACTAATAGTTGCGTAAGCTTTTAGTAGCCATAATTGCTTTCTATCCATTCGTAACCTCAGTTGTTTATGTCTGTTAGTAACCTGCAGTTGCTCATCTCATGTTAGTAACCTTTCGTAAC
>JBDRDE010000100.1:0-13878 GCA_043821065.1 Candidatus Omnitrophota bacterium | reverse complement strand
AGAGCTTGTTATCGAACTTCTTGACCCTCTTAAGTATAGCGGATGTCTGCTCTTTTAAGTACTTGTCGTTATCAAAACCCTGCTTCGACGACACCATAATCTCCTTTTCCCCGCTATTATTAACTCAAGTAGTAGGCCAGGCTTAAACCTGGCCTACTTTCTTTTTAGGTTCTCAAGTTAGAACTTTTTCTTTCTGCTCTTCGTAGTACTCCTGCAGCGCTTTGGGAACGATCGTTGAATTTCTCATGGCGGCTATGCCCTTGATGCTCGCCTCTGCCGCGGCTATGGATGTTATATAGGGTATCTTATGTTGTATCGCCTTCATCCTTATATAGCTGTCGTCGTATTTGCTCGCCCGGCCGATCGGGGTGTTTATGATAAGATTTATCTCGTTGTTCTTTATAGCGTCGGCGATATTGGGCCTTCCCTCGTGAAGCTTCTTTATCTGTGTGCTCTCTACGCCGTTGGCCTTAAAGAACTTTGCTGTGTTCTCAGTAGCGTATATCTTGAGCCCTAGCGCCTGGATCTCTTTTGCTATAGGAAGCAGCGCCTTTTTATCCTTATCCGCTACAGTAAGAAGGACGTTGCCTTCTAAGGGAAGCTTTGAGCCGGCAGCCTCTTCCGCCTTGTAGAAAGCGAGGTCGAATGTATCCGCAATGCCCATGACCTCGCCGGTGGCCCTCATCTCAGGCCCAAGCAGCGGGTCCACTTCCGGGAACATATTGAACGGAAAGACCGCCTCCTTTACCCCTACATACGAGAGCTTCTTCTTCTTAAGTATCGGGAAGTCTTTCAGCTTCTTGCCTAGCATAAGCTGTGTCGCTACGCGGGCAATAGGCACCCCGGTCATTTTCGATACAAGGGGAACGGTCCTTGAGGCTCTAGGATTCGCTTCTAAAATATAGACCTTGTCATCGCATATAGCATACTGTATATTCATAAGCCCTATTACCTTGAGCTCTCTTCCGATCTTCGCTGTATATTCTTCTATGGTCTTTAAGTGTTTCTCCTTGATCGTCCTCGTGGGTATGGCGCAGGCAGAATCTCCGGAATGGACCCCTGCCAACTCTATGTGCTCCATGACCCCCGCTACAAATGTATTCTCCCCATCGCACAAGGCGTCGACCTCTACCTCGATGGCCTGCTCAAGGAATCTATCGATAAGCATCGGGTGTTCTGGGCTTACATTGATAGCCTTCTTCGCGTACTCCCTAAGCCTCGTCTCCTCATAAACTATCTCCATGCCGCGGCCGCCAAGGACATAAGACGGGCGCACCATCAAAGGATATCCTATCCTCTGGCTTATGGCGAGGGCCTCTTCTAAGGACCGCGCCGTCCCACTCTCAGGCTGCGGGATATCGAGCGCTATCATCTTCTCCCTGAAACGCTCCCTGTCTTCAGCAAGATGTATGCTCTCAGGTGACGTTCCTAATATCTTGACACCGTTGTTTTTGAGTTCCTGAGCGATATTTAGAGGCGTCTGTCCGCCAAACTGGACTATGACCCCTTCCGGACGCTCTTTTTCATAGATCGTCAGAACATCTTCTATTGTAAGCGGTTCAAAATAGAGTTTGTTCGACGTATCATAATCGGTCGATACGGTCTCAGGGTTGCAATTCACCATTATCGATTCAAACCCTTCATCGCGTATGGCAAACGCCGCGTGGACGCAGGTATAGTCGAACTCTATCCCCTGCCCTATCCTGTTTGGCCCGCCGCCCAAGATCATTATCTTCCTATTTTTAGATACCGGGACAGAGTCCTCGGCAATATATGTAGAATAATAGTAGGCCGCGTTCTCGACGCCGCTTACGGGAACGGCCTCGAACCTCCCGTGCTTTCCTATGGCGATCCTCTTCTTTCTCACATCTATCTCTTTTACTTTGAATAGCCCGGCTAGATAACGGTCGGAGAAGCCCCATTCTTTGGCCTTGGCCAGTTTTTTATCGGGGAGATCTTTCCAGGCGTGCTTCAATAACTCCTCTTCAAATTCGACAAGATCCTTCATCTCGCTTATAAATCGGTGCCCTATATATGTCTGCTTATAGAGATCTTCTACGGTGGCGCCCTTTCTCAGGGCCTCATACATCAAAAAGATCCTCTCGCTCGAAGGGGCCGCCAATCTCTCCTTTAATATATCCAGCGGGAGCTCTTTAAAGTCCTTCGCCCCTCCAAGGCCGTACCTGCCTATCTCGAGGGAGCGTATCGCTTTCTGGAAGGCCTCTTTGAACGTCTTACCTATACTCATTACCTCGCCAACAGCCCTCATCTGCGTACCTAAGATGTCTTGCGCGCCCGGAAACTTTTCGAAAGCCCATCTGGCGAACTTGATGACCACATACTCGCCCCATGGCCGTACTTCTCGAGCGTCCCTTTTCTCCAGTACGGTATCTCATCCATCGTGATACCGGAGGCCAGTTTCGTCGATATGCGCGCTATCGGGAACCCGGTCGCTTTGGAAGCTAGGGCCGATGACCGGGATGTCCTGGGGTTTATCTCTATTACCACCAGCCTATCATCCTTGAGATTGTGGGCAAACTGTATATTTGTGCCGCCGATGACACCTATAGCGTCGACTATCTTATAGCTTAGGTCCTGCATCTTCTTCTGCAGCTTCTCAGGAACTGTCATCATGGGTGCCGTACAGAAGCTATCACCGGTATGTACGCCCATAGCGTCTATATTCTCTATAAAGCAGACGGTTATCTTCTGATTCTTCTGGTCTCTTACTACCTCGAGTTCAAGCTCTTCCCAACCTATTACCGATTCCTCAACAAGCACCTGATGCACAATGCTCGCGGCAAGTCCACGGCTCACTATGGTCCTTAACTCATCGATGTTGTAGGCTATGCCTCCGCCTGTGCCTCCCATTGTGTACGCGGGCCGGAGAACTACCGGGTATCCAAGTTCCTCGACTATCTTCTCGGCCTCTTCCATAGAGTGGCAAGGTTCAGATTTAGGCATATCTATACCGAGTTTATTCATGGTCGCTTTAAAGGCTATGCGGTCTTCTCCGCGCTCGATGGCATCGACCTTTACGCCTATGATCTCCACGCCGTACTTCTCCAGAATGCCGGCTTTATGCAGGCTGGATGTGAGATTCAAACCGGTCTGCCCCCCGAGATTCGGAAGGAGCCCGTCGGGCCTCTCCTTTTCTATGATCTTCTCTAGGCTTTCCAGCGTAAGAGGCTCCAGGTATGTCTTGTCGGCCGTGCCCGGGTCTGTCATGATGGTCGCCGGGTTGGAGTTGACGAGGACGACTTCGTAGCCTTCCTCTTTGAGGGCCTTGCAGGCCTGGGTGCCGGAATAATCGAATTCGCACGCTTGGCCGATTATGATGGGGCCTGAACCGATGATTAGTATTTTGTGGATGTCTGTTCTTTTGGGCATGGCTAGTCTCCTATGTGTTATAAGGTGTGCCTAATTTCTAGGCATTATACACTAAAACCGCCGCCGCATAAAGCAAAATCTCTATGATGAGTAAAGCAGCAGCAGAGACCTTCGATCTCCGCTATCCAGGGCAATCAGAAACGTAGGCTATTCCGTGAAGCGCTGTAGCGGATCCGCTTCCGCTTGTCGCTCAAAAAAGGAACGGCCTTTTTTTCGCTGTGCGAAAATCACTCACTATGCTAAAAAGCATATAATCTTGGAGGCGCGAAAGAAGTGTGAGTGATTTTCGACAGTCGCTCCAGCGGACCCACTACATCGCTTCATACCCTACGGGTACTTCGCCTGCATAAGCTTTTCGGTGTTGTTTGCGAGAAATTAGATTTTTTTGGCCATTCTAGTCTTGGATACAGGTGCTTTTGGACTTACGCGAGCGAGCGTATGAGGGCGCTTCACTCTGATTGGGTGTTGTAGCTACTTGGCAAGCGAGTGAGCGCCGTTATAGTTGCGTTGTTCTGCCATAGCAGGACGTAGGCGTTTTGAGCTTCTGCTTTACATGCGTGAGGCTCAAAACGTAAGTCCATAAGCACGGGTAAAAAAATCGGTCGAGCAAGCAACACCGGAAAGCTTAGGATATGCGGAGGCAAGTCCCCGGCAGCGCTTATTTGGAAACAGCTAGGGCTGCCTTGACGAAATCGCGGAAGAGTGGGTGCGGTTTGTCGGGTTTGGATTTGAATTCGGGGTGGAACTGGCACGCGACGAACCAAGGGTGGTCGGGCAGTTCGATGATCTCGACGAGGTTCGCCTTCTGGTAGATGCCGGAAAATATGATCCCGGCCTTCTTGAGGCGGTCTCTATACTCATTATTGAACTCGTACCTGTGCCTGTGCCTCTCGGCGATCCGCTCTTTGCGGTATGCCTTATGTGCCGACGTACCCTTCTTCAGCAGGCAATTATATAATCCTAGACGCATGGTAGCGCCCTTCTTCTTGACCTTCTTCTGTTCTTCTAGAAGGCTTATCACGGGGTGTTTCGTCTCTTTCGCAAATTCGGTCGAGTTGGCGTTCTTTAATCCGCAGGCATTCCTGGCGAATTCCACAACAGCCGTCTGCATGCCCAGGCAGATGCCGAAGAACGGTATCTTATTCATCCTGGCGTATTGGATAGCCTCGATCTTGCCCTCGATGCCTCTAGATCCGAACCCGCCGGGTATGAGGACGCCCTGGACGCCTTCGAGGTACTTTCGCGCGCCGTGCTTCTCTATATCCTCGGAGTCGATCCTCTTTACAATGAGTTTGGCGTCGTTCGCTATCGCCCCGTGAGTAAGCGCTTCATATATCGACTTATACGCGTCCTGGAGTATTATATACTTGCCGACCACGGCTATCTCGACCTGCTTCTTTGAGAACTTTATCTTCTTTATTACCGAGTTATTCCAATCCGCGAGGCTGCCCTCTCCCGCTTTTAAATTGAGTAGTCTTACTATAAGCTTATCCAGCCCTTCATTCTTTAAATGGAGCGGCACCTCGTATATGCTTTTTACATCTATGGCGGGGATCACGGCTTCGTAGTCAACGTTGCAGAAGAGCGCTATCTTATCCATAGCCTCCTTAGTAAGCCTCTTCTCGGTCCTGCACATGATGATATCGGGCATGATACCTATCTGCCTCAGCATCTGGACGCTATGCTGCGTAGGCTTGGTCTTTATCTCGCCAGCCGACTTTAGCAGAGGTACGAGTGTCATGTGGATATTTATCGCGTACCCTTTGCCGAGCTCGAGCTTAAGTTGCCTTATAGATTCGAGGAATGGCAGTCCCTCTATATCGCCTACGGTGCCGCCTATCTCCACGATTACGACGTCGATGTTCTTATCGCGCGCCACCTTATCGATAGAGTCTTTTATCGCGTCGGTTATATGGGGTATTATCTGCACGGTCTTTCCCAGATAATCTCCCCTGCGTTCTTTCGTTATCACGGAATAGTATATCTTGCCTGTCGTGATATTATTATCTTTTCCGAGCTTGGCGTTCGTAAAGCGTTCGTAATGGCCGAGATCCAGATCGGTCTCCGCCCCGTCATCGGTGACATAGACCTCTCCATGCTGAAATGGGTTCATCGTGCCGGGATCTACATTTATATAAGGATCGCACTTTATTATGGTGACTTTAAGCCCTCTGGATTCCAGGAGCTTTCCTATAGAAGCGGAAGCTATCCCTTTGCCCAGACTCGATACAACACCCCCTGTTATGAATATATATTTAGGCATGTTGTGGCCTCCTGATAATAGTGTTCAGTGGACAGTGGTCAGTGGTCAGTGGTCAGTGGTCAGTGGACAGATTTCTTCTGGTTACTGGTTTCTTGAGCGTATTTTTATCAATATATGCTTGTATCGACTGCACACCAAAATCCTTCTTTGCTACGGAGTCTATCCCGTTTACCGCGGCCTGGGCGCCATGTATCGTTGTGATGCATGGTACCCCCCGCATCATCGCGAGATTTCTTATGGGGCTCATGTCGGACTGTCCCCTGGACCCTGATGGCGTGTTTATAACAAGCTTTATCTCGCCCTTGCCGATCATGTCGAGTATCTCTTTTGAGCCTTCCCCGATCTTTCCGACTACCTGGACATTTATATTGTTTGAGCTTAAGACCTTGCCCGTACCCCTGGTAGCCACTATCTTGAATCCCAGGTCGCTCAGCCTCTTGGCTATAAATACTATATCTCTTTTGTCGTCGTTCTTTACACTTATGAATACCTTGCCATTGCTCGGCAGGATCTGTCCGGCCGCTATCTGCGATTTATAGAAAGCGACACCGAATGATAAGTCGATGCCCATTACCTCGCCCGTAGATTTCATCTCAGGGCCCAGGAGTATATCCACTCCGGAGAATCTTGAAAAAGGAAGGACCGACTCTTTTACCGAGAAGTGGCTTACCTCTCTCTCCTTTGTAAAACCCAGGTCCTCCAGCTTCTTTCCGGTCATTACCTTGGCCGCTATCTTCGCCAGCGGCACGCCCGTTGCCTTGCTGATGAAAGGTACCGTCCTCGAAGCCCTGGGATTCACCTCGAGTACATATACCACATCGCTCTTTACCGCGAACTGTATATTGAGAAGCCCTTTTACCTTGAGCTCCTTAGATATGGCGCGTGTGTGCTTCCTTATAGTGTCGATAATGTCATCGCTTAAGGTGTGCGGCGGGAAGACGCATGCCGAGTCGCCCGAATGTATCCCCGCGCTCTCTATATGCTCCATTATGCCGCCTATGACCGTCTTCTGCCCATCAGAGACAGCGTCGACATCCACCTCGATCGCGTCTTCTAAGAATTTATCTATGAGTATCGGCCTCTCATCTGACGCCTCTTGAGCTTCACGGACAAAGACCTCGAGCGAGGCCCTGTCGTAGACTATCTTCATCGCCCTGCCCCCAAGGACATAGGACGGCCTTACAAGTATCGGGTATCCTATCTTCTCGGCTATCTTTACTGCTTCGTCTTTTGACGTCGCCGAACCGTTGGCCGGCTGGTTTATCTTTAACTTCTTTATGGCCCTGGTGAACTTATCCCTGTCTTCGGCCCTGTCTATCGAATCTACGCTCGTCCCGATTATGGGCGCGCCGGCCTTATGCAGCGCCTTGGCGAGGTTGAGCGGCGTCTGGCCGCCAAATTGGACTATTACGCCGTCCGGCCTCTCTTTCTCTATGATATTTAAGACGTCCTCAAATGTGAGCGGCTCGAAATACAATTTATCGGATGTGTCGTAATCGGTCGATACGGTCTCGGGATTTGAATTTACCATTATCGTCTCGAAACCGAGCTCTTTTAACGCGAACGAGGCGTGGCAGCAGCAGTAATCGAATTCTATACCCTGCCCTATCCTGTTGGGGCCTCCGCCGAGGATCATGATCTTCTTTCTGTCGGAACGCCTCGTCTCATCCTCTGTCTCGTAAGTCGAGTAGTAATAAGGCGTGTAGGCCTCGAACTCCGCGGCGCATGTATCGACCAGTTTATATGTGGGTTCGATCGCGTGCCGCTTTCTCAATTTTCTGACAGATAGCTCATCCAGTCCGACCAGCTCCCCGAGCTGCTTGTCGCTGAAACCATACTGCTTCGCTTTGAGCAGAAGTGACGGAATGTCGTCATTGCGAGGAGGCCTTGCTTGCATATCGGCCGACGAAGCAATCTGGGACGTCCTAGATTGCTTCGTCGCGCCTAGCCGGCCGTAGGCCGGCAGAGCGCTCCTCGCAATGACAGATTTGTTCAATACAATCTCCTGCTCCAGCTCGACGATCTGAAGAATATTCTCAATAAACCACGGGTCTATCTTTGTCAGGCTGACAAGCTCCTCGGTAGACATGCCTCTCTGTAAGGCGTATTTGATGTAGAATATACGCGAGGCGTTCGGCTCTTCCAGGCGGTGGCGCATCTTCTCTTCTGTGATGTCGGTGTAATTCTTCTTATTGTCCAGGCCGCAGTGGCCGATCTCGAGGCCCCTTAGCCCCTTCTGGAGCGCCTCTTTGAACGTCCTGCCTATAGCCATCGTCTCGCCGACGGACTTCATCGATATGCCGAGCACATCCTTGGCTTCCGGGAACTTTTCAAATGTAAATCTCGGTATCTTCACGACACAATAATCTATAGTGGGCTCGAATGAGGCGGGTGTCTCTTTTGTGATATCGTTCCTTATCTCATCCAGCGTATATCCAACGGCAAGCTTAGCCGCGAACTTTGCTATGGGAAATCCCGTCGCCTTACTGGCGAGCGCGGAACTTCTCGAGACCCTCGGGTTCATCTCTATGACCACCATCCTGCCGGTCGCCGGATCTACCGCGAACTGTATGTTTGAACCACCGGTCTCAACACCTATCTCTCTTATGATGGCCAGAGATGCGTCTCTCATCTTCTGGTACTCTTTGTCCGTCAGTGTCTGCGCCGGGGCAACCGTTATTGAATCCCCGGTATGTATGCCCATGGGGTCGAAATTCTCTATTGAGCAGACGATGACAACATTATCATTCTTGTCTCTCATCACCTCCAGCTCATACTCTTTCCATCCGAGTATCGACTCTTCTATGAGGACCTCGCTTGTCATGCTGTTATTGAGTCCAAGCTCTACTATCTGCCTAAACTCATCTTCGGTATTGGCTATGCCTCCGCCGGTGCCTCCGAGTGTAAAGCTGGGCCTTATAATAAGCGGTAGGCCTATCTTTTTAAGCGCGTCTTCGGCTTCTTTCATATTATAAGCCAGGGCGCTCTTTGGCAGATCGAGACCGATCTTAAGCATGGCCTTCTTGAACTCATTCCTATCTTCCGCCTTCTTTATTGCATTATAGTCGGCCCCTATCATCTTCACATTATACTTATCGAGTACGCCTTTTTCGGCGATCTTCATGGCGGTGTTGAGCCCCGTCTGGCCTCCCAGCGTAGGCAAGAGCGCGTCGGGGCGCTCTTTGGCTATTATCTTTTCTACCACTTCCGGCGTTATCGGCTCTATGTAGGTGACGTCGGCAAGTTCGGGATCGGTCATTATCGTGGCCGGATTTGAATTTATGAGGACCACCTGAAAACCTTCTTCCTTAAGGGCCTTGCAGGCCTGTGTGCCGGAATAGTCGAATTCGCACGCCTGGCTTATAACTATAGGGCCTGAGCCGATAATGAGTATCTTATGTATGTCTGTTCTCTTTGGCATAACTCTGTTAATTCCAAAATCCAAATGTCAAATGTCAAATAAATTCCAAATGTCAAATTGCTTAATTTCTTTCTTTCGTTTTATTGATAATACTGCTGAGTATCAACATTATCTCTTCTGATTCTCTTATCTGCCACTCCAACTCTTTTATATCCTCTGATCGGTTTACTAGCCCTGTCTTCAGGATCAAACGCAGCCAGTGTCGTGACTCTCTCGATTCTCTCCTAGCAATTCCCATCTTGTTTATAAAATCTCTCTTTGAAAGTGCCCCATCCGCTTCCTCTATATTTGCTCCGATCGACCCGCTAGCCCGAATCACCTGTTTACTGTATTCTAATGCTGTCTGCGTTCTCGGTAATTTGCTTACTAGCTTTGCGACTCTGACCGCAAAATCCAATGATCTATCATAAATATCGAATTTCTGCTTATTTGTCATTTGAAATTTAATAATTTATTTGTCATTTGGATTTTGTCATTTGTCATTACGACTATTCATCATCCCTATAAATTCTTTAAATAGATACTCGGCGTCGTGCGGCCCCGGGGAGCTCTCCGGATGGAACTGCACCGAGAACGCCGGCAGCTTCCTGTGCCTTATACCTTCCAGCGTATTGTCGTTCAGATTCATGTGCGTGATCTCTATATCGTCTTTCTCAAGCGTGTCTATATCTACGCAGAACCCGTGATTCTGCACGGTGATAGCGATCTTATTGGTCTTCAAGTCTTTTACAGGCTGATTGCCTCCATGGTGTCCGAACTTCAGCTTATAGGTCTTACCCCCGAGCGCCTGTCCGAGCATCTGTTGGCCGAGGCATATCCCAAAGATAGGAAGTTTTCCCAATAGCCCCTTTACGGTATCGACCACATATGGAACGGCCGCAGGGTCTCCCGGGCCATTTGAGAGCATTATTCCATCCGGATTGTCCTTCAATATTTCATCAGCGCTTGTTGACGCCGGAACTACAGTAACGTTGCAATCCATCTCGGATAATATTCTTAAGATATTGTATTTAACCCCGCAGTCGAGCACCACAACTTTATATCTTTTTTCTCTTTTTTTCTTTTCACTGTCCACTGTCCACTGTCCACTGTCCACTGGTTTCTGGTTATTCCATTCATATTTCTTATCACACGTAACTTCCCGCACAAGGTCCCTTCCGACAAGCCCCGGCGAGGCCTTGGCCTTCTTGATAAGCGTTTTATCGTCGGTATCATCCGTAGAGATCACGGCCTTCATCGCGCCCTGGAGCCTTATGTGCCTCGTTATCGCGCGCGTGTCGACCCCCTCTATACCAATGATCCCGTTCTCTTTGAGATATTCTTCGAGGGTCTGTTTTGAGCGCCAGTTACTCGCGATACGGCTATTCTCTTTAATGATCAACCCCTCTATAAAAGGCATTCTAGATTCACAATCTTCGGGATTTATTCCATAATTTCCGATCAAGGGGTAGGTCATCGTGACTATCTGGCCTTTGTAGGATGGGTCGGTAATGATCTCCTGGTAACCCGCCATGCTGGTGTTGAATACTACCTCTCCGTCCTTCTGGCCATCTGCGCCGAAAGAGAGACCCGTGAATATTCTTCCGTCTTCAAATGCTATTTTGGCTCTCTTCTGGTTCACATCACACCTGTCATGCCACGCCCTGCCATGTTGTCATTCCGGTTTTTGCTATTGTCTGCACCCAGCAAAATACCGGAATCTCTATATTATGGATCCCGGTATTCGCCGACATGCACACAATAGCGAAACCGGGATGAAATTCGCGCATATGATTTACGTCGCGCTTAGCGCTCCGTAAATCATGCGCTCATTTCATTTTGGTTTCTTCATCTCCGCAGATAATATAATCGCTTCCGCCACCTCGCGCATAGTCTTCCTGGAGTTCATGGCGTATTTCTGGATCCTCATATACGCCTCTTCCTCGGTCAGCTTATCTTCTTTCATCATAAGCCCTTTTGCGCGCTCTATCCTCTTTCTCGATTCAAGCTCTTCCTGGATGACCCTGCTCTTGACCATAAGCTCTGTATTCTCTATGGCTACGGCGGCCTGATGAGCTATCGATGTAAGCACGTCTATCTCTGTCTCGGTAAAATCGTGCGGTTTCGCTGTATAGCAATTTATTACGCCTATGACCTTGCCTTTTACGCTCAATGGAACGCACAAGAGCGAGCGAAGCTTCTCCTTCTTGGCTATGTCCTTGTTCTTGTACTCTTTCTCTTTTGTGATATCTTTGACAACTATAGGAATATTCTCTTTGGCTACCCTTCCCGCGATGCCTTCGCCTATCTTTAGGGGCGGCTTTTTATTGTAAGCCTCACTGACACTTTGTGTTGCGCGTATAATAAGCTCTCTTCTCTTCTCGTCTATGAGCATAAGCGAGCATATATTTGAATCCATCAGCTGGGCGGTAACGGCTACTATAAGGCGGAGTATGTCTTCCAGGTACAATTCCGAGGCTATGGCCTTGCTTATCTTCGATAGCGCCTTTATCTGTTCTGCGTGCGGTGACTTATCCATGGTGGCTCCTATCCGGTCTCACATTCTACTCCGCCTCGCGCAAGTGTAAACAGCAAAAATTTTATTCTAAAATTTTTGTCTGCTCGGCGGAGTTAATTCGCACTTATGGTTTACGCAAATCGGAGATTTTCGTAAACCATGTGCTCATTAAGGAAAAGACGTCCTCGTCATCCTTCTTGAGAACGTCTTTGTTCTATGCGATACAGCCATTGTATTAGTGTTTATTATCTAATATTACCCCCTCATAGTCAAGCGAATTATGCTCTTGGCGGCTATTCGTCCTTCGCGTCGGCCTGGCGTCGAAGGAGGTCGCGTATCTCCCTCAAAAGGGTTATCACCTGTATATTCTGGTAATAGAGGGCCTTGATCTCCTGCTCTGTGTATATAACATCTGTGCCTACTTTCTCGTGAATCTCGGTAGCCATTCGTTCCGCTTCCTCATAGCCCTCGCTGGCAAAGAGAGGCGGGCAAGCGGTTATCTGGGCTAAAATTGATATCAATACGGCAATGGTTAAACTTCGCACAAAAACCTCCTTATGTCTATATGGCCTTATTCGATCCAGAATAAAAGACACGGCTCAGGGTCTAATGCCCCTTCAGAGTCCTCATACCGCCCGCTGATCTTTATCACTCCAGGCCCGCTCAGGACTATATGCCCGCCTCTCCTGTTCTTTATAGCTATATCCGTGGATGAGTATGGCGCTATGTCACCGCT
The DNA here is from genome assembly GCA_043821065.1 of Candidatus Omnitrophota bacterium. Taxonomy (GTDB): domain Bacteria; phylum Omnitrophota; class Gorgyraeia; order JABMRJ01; family JABMRJ01; genus JAZFTF01. The sequence continues at coordinate 1,571 of JBDRDE010000100.1, read as the reverse complement.
TACATAATTTTCCACGGTAAGAGATGACGCCTTATGGCCGCCGATCGTCATGCTCTTCGCCTGAAAGTCATCATCGCAGGCAACCCCGGCATCCTCCCTGTCTATTATCACGTCGCTCGATAAACCCGGCACTTCTTCAGCGGTCCAATTGTCCGCGTCTGACCATTTGGACCCGTCTCCTCCAGCCGTCCAGGACTGTCCATCCGCGTAAGATATAGCAGCGGGCGCAAGGATCAATATCGAAAATAAGATAGGTCCCAATATCTTCCGTTTCATTTCTAGATTCCCCATTTATTATAGTTCAGTTGCCAAAAACACAACATATGTCATTCCGGTCGAGCCTCGACATTCACTTGGCGAGTACCGGAATAACATAATAAGCTACGGCCTTACAAATATACCGGCACCCTTTATATCCATACGCTCGATCTCAAGCGTAACATCACCCTTAAAGAGGACCTTATCATCAAAATCCTCTCCGTCATAATCGTAATCGTACCTGCCGTTCGTGCCGAGCGCGAGAAGGTTGAGCCCCGCCCCCATGTCGGTCCTCGGATATTCGACTAACACCTCATTTCCGGGTGGATACTCGATCACATACTGCTCTATCTTCGGCCGGATCAACGCGGAACGGCTAAAGACGATCCTAATGCGCCAAGTCTTATCCGAATCCGGGATCGCCTTCAATTCTATGGTATCGCCGTTATTTACTCCTGTTATGTTTTTCAGAATAAGCGTGTGAATATCATAGCTATCGGGTATATTGAGTTTCATCCCCTCATGTATAGGAAAATATCCGGACCTGGTAGACGCGTTGCGAAGAGCGACAAAACTTATGGCCTCTGCCTTGTACTGGCCGAGCCGCGCCTCCAATACCAGTTCCACGCCCGCTATTATGCCGATATCTCGCCCATCGACCCATTGCGACTCGGTAATGAGATTGTTCGCCTTATCGTAATACCTGAGTTCCATGCGCGTTATATCCACTCCGAAGGTGTTCTCCGACATGCTCGATACTTTACCTTTATACTCGCTGAAGACCTCCAGCTCTTCAGGATCCCACCATATAGATTTTACCGCCTCTGAGATCGACACCGGATCCACGTGATACGTAAAACGGAGTTGGTAGCCGCCGGGAATTGCCTCTCCCAACCTGACAAGCGAGCGCGCGGACGCCTCCTCTTCTACTATTGACACGGACACGATCCGATAAGGCTCTTCGTCTGATAACCTGACCTCTCCTATAGGCGGAGGAGTGCCCGGCTTTATATTGCCGTTTAGCGTATACTTATAGTTGTAATCGCTTACCGTATGCGTATTATCGGTCCATGGCGGCACAAACTCTGCGCGGTTTTCACCTGCGTTCAATATCTCAAGCGCGTCTTTAATACCGAATACAACCACACTCCCGCTCATTATCTTATCAACGGTCTCGTTCAACACCTTCTGTATAGCAAGCTGGTCTTTTATGTACTCCCAGCTCTGCATAGCAGTATCCAGGCTAAAATAGATAGCCCCGACTATTATCACCGTAATAGCTATTGATATGATAAGCTCTATTAAGGTAAATC
>JBDRDE010000099.1:0-2629 GCA_043821065.1 Candidatus Omnitrophota bacterium | reverse complement strand
GAGCCTCCCTGTCTTCGGGTTTATGAGCTTGGGGAGGTTGTCTATATATGTGGTCTTAAGCTTCATCAGTTCCCTGTACTCTAATATCGCCGCCGGCACAGGGTGCGAAGCCGATAGCTTCTTCAAGACCTCCTCGTCGGTCGATATGCCGGTCTTCGTCCTCTTTACTACAGGGAGGCCCAGTTTTTCGAAGAGCACTTCGGAGAGCTGTTTTGGCGAGTTTATATTGAATTCGCAATCGCAGATCTCATATATCTGGGAGACCTTCCTCCACAAAGCTACCTCCATCTCACCCGACATATCATGGAGAAGATCGGTATCCAGGGCGACCCCCTTAAGCTCCATCGTAGCCAGCACATCTATAAGAGGCACCTCGACTTCATAGAAGAGATCGTCCAGGCCATGCTCTTTCAGACGCTTCTCCAATATATTCTTTACCCTGAATGTCGCGTCGCTATTCTCGCAGCAGTACCTCGAGACGGCCTCTATGTCCACCTGGTCCATGGTGATGGCCTTTTTGCCTTTTCCTATAAGATCTGTTATGGGTGTCATCTTGTGGCTGAGATATTCCAGAGCGATTTCGCCCAGGTTGTGAGTGAGCTTAGACGGGTTTTCAAGATATGATGCCACCATCGTGTCGAAGCCTATGCCTTTTAAGTCTATCCCGTAGTTTAAGAGCACGAGCTTCTCGTACTTTATATTCTGCCCGATCTTCTTTATCTTTTCATCCTCTAAAACGCCCTTGAGGTCTTTTAATACTTTCGCGCGATCAAGGGTCTTCTCCTCTTTGTGCATAAGCGGTATGTAAAAGGCCTCCTTCTCGTTAAAACAGAAGGATACGCCTACAAGCTCGGCTATCATGGGGTCCGTACCCGTGGTCTCGAAGTCCAGGGTTATCTCCTTATTCTTCTTAAGCTCGGATAGCAGCCCTTTAAACTCCTCTTCAGAACGTATGGTCTTATAGTTGGACTCCCATTCGTCCTGCGGCAGCACCTCCTTTAAGAGGGCCTTGAATTCAAGTTCCCTGAAGAGCTCGGCCAGCTTCTCTACCTGAGGCGCGCCTAGCTTAAGCTTGTCGAAGTCGATCTCTATCGGGACATCCGTGTCCAGCGTAGCCAGCACAAGCGACATGCGCGCGTCCTCTTCGTGCTTTTGGAGAGCGTTTCTCCATCCGTCGCGCTTTACATTGTCTATGTTCTTATAGAGGTTATCTATGGAGCCAAACTCCTTTATAAGCTCGCACGCGGCCACCTCACCTATCCCGGGAACGCCTTTATAGTTGTCGGACTGGTCACCCATCAACGCCAGGAGGTCCACTATATGCTCGGGCCCCACGCCGTAGCGCTCTCTCACCTTGGCGGAGTCATAGACGAGCCCCTCTTTATGTGTATTCTTCACCGCCACGTGCTGCCCCACGAGCTGAAGCATATCCTTGTCACCCGTCACTATATCGGTATCTATGGCCATCTCCTCTGCCTTTTTTGATATGGTGGCGATTATATCGTCCGCCTCATAGCCCTCTTTCTCGAAGACCGGTATGCCATAGGCCCTGACCATCTCTTTTATTATAGGTATCTGGAGAGAGAGGTCGTCCGGCATGGGTTTTCTCTGGATCTTGTACTCCTTGTGCAGCTTGTGCCTGAATGTAGGCCCCTTCATATCGAAGGCTATGCCTATATATTCCGGGGCCCCTTCTTTTATGAGTTTGTTGAGCATAGTGGCAAATCCGTATACGGCGTTGGTCGGCTGCCCCTTGGAATTGCTCAGGCTCTTTATGGCGTAATAGGCGCGGTAGCAGTATGAATTACCGTCTATAATGAATAATTTTTTATTGCCCATATGATTTCCTGTATCGCTCACTCCTCGCAATGGCGGTGCTGGCTTCGCTGCGCACGCGCGAGACGGGGATATTGTTGGCCATAGCGAGCCGCTTGCAGTCCTCATATTCGGGTATCGCCTTATTTATGCCCTTGGGGCCGGTGGAGACCTTTACCTTTATATTGCCGAATCTCGTCTTTACCGTGACGAAGTCCCTCTTAAGCTTCTTCCTGGATACCTCGTGATACCTTATGCCTATAGTGGTTGACTCTTTAAATATGACGCCGGATAATTTATCGAGGTCCTCTTTGGCGGCCAGAATGGTCAAGAGGACACCGGGACGCGTCTTCTTCATCTGCACAGCTACCAGGTAGACATCCAGCGCGCCCTCTTTAAACAGGGTCTCTGTAAGCTGCTCGTAATCCACCGGGTTCATATCGTCTATGTTCGCCTCGATGACATATATGCTGTCCTCAATAAACGCCTCCGCTGTCTCGCCTATGAGCGCCCTCAGGCAGTTCGGCCTCTCATCAGTATTATTGGACCCCGCGCCGCAGCCTGTCTCCGCTAAAGTAAAATTGGGTATACCGGAAAAACCCTCCACGAGCCCCGCGAGAAGCGCCGCCCCGGTAGGGGTGACCAGTTCTCTGCCGGAGTTTATGTATACTAAAGGCATGCCTTTTAAAAGATAGAGCGCCGCCGGCGCCGGCAAAGGCAACCTGCCGCCTCTTGTCATGATGGTCCCGCCGGAGGCCACGGTAATCGGCGAGGAATATACCTTGTCTACCTTTAAAAGTTTTATGGCTATGAC
>JBDRDE010000098.1:0-3325 GCA_043821065.1 Candidatus Omnitrophota bacterium | reverse complement strand
AGCCCTCCACCAGATTGAACGCATCTTTACTCTTGTGCGGCCTTATATTGATGAGTGTAACCCCTAGGGTCATGGCCGCTAAGAGCATGCTGACTTTGGCAGTAAGCGAGAGCCCGGTAACGAACAGGACCACTCCGATGGTAAACGCGAGCACCCTGTCTTTCTCTCCGTATTTTAATAAGATCTTGCTGAGGGCCAATCCGGACAAGACCCCTATAGCGATCGCGCCGCCTATCTCATATATTGGTTGTATGATGGCATAGAAGACCCCATCCCCTCCATGCCCTATCAGGACCCCGGCAATGCTGGATGCCAGGGCAAATAAGAAGAGGGCGAGGCCATCATCGAGGGCTACTATCCCTAAAAGATTCGTGGTCAATGGCCCTTTAGTCCTGTACTCCTTGAGCACGGATGTAGTAGATGCCGGGTCCGTAGCTGAAGCTATGGCCCCCAAAAGCAAGGAGAGCGCCCACACAGACGGCTTAGGGCCAAACAGCGCTGTCCCGATAATACCGACAAAGAGTGTAACCAGCACAAAAGGGGTTATGCCTTCACACAAGAGTATCCAGGCAAAGCTCTTGCCGTATTTGGCGAACGCGTCCTTCTTCAATTCTCCGCCTACCATGAAGCCGATAAGTCCCAGGGCAAAGTAGTTCAGAGGCGCCAAGGTCTTTAAAACACTGCTATCGACCATCTTAAGCCCGCTCTCGCCCAGCAGTATACCTATTATTATGTAGCCCAAAACTTGAGGGATCTTGAGCTTCTGGAAGAAACGGCCGCCTATTATCCCGCCAAAGAGCGCCAGTCCGACCAGTAGTAAGAGGTTTAGGTGTATAAGAGATATCTTTGATATGATATTATCCATAAACTCGGCCACTCTAATTTCCCTTCTAAATGAAAGACCCCTACTTAGCGCAAGCAGGAGTCAGCAGCAATTATTTTACACCTTAAATATCACGTGTCAAGATTATAATCCCGCGCCCTGCCAGCGACATCACTTCTCTTGCCATTTCTTGAGGCTCTCCGCAAGCCTCGGATCAATACTGCACCCCAGCTCTACCGCTCTTCGGCAATGTCCGGCCGCGAGGCTGTAGTGCCCTTCGTAAAAGTACGCTATAGCGAGGTTCTTATGGGCGAGCGGGGTAGTCCGGCTCGAGGTCCAGTATTTTATGATAGATCTCTATAGCCTTCCCCCTCTCTTTTGTCCTTAAATAGACGGTCGCCAGATTGTGATAGGCGTTTATGTGATTATGCTCTATCTCTATCGCCTTCTTGAATGAATCAACAGATTCTTCTACGCTACCAAGTGTGAAGAGTGCGTTTCCCAGGTTGAAATAGGCGTCGGCGTAATCCGGCTTTATCTTGATGGCCGCCCTGTAACACGATACAGCGTCCTCGATATTCTGCATCCTGATGTAGGCAACCCCGAGGTTATTATAGGCGTGCGCGTAGTTCGGATTTGCATCTATCGCCTTTTTAAAGAACGAGACCGCCTCTTCGTCTCTTCCTATACCGCCATACGCGGTCGCCAGGTTGTAGTAGGCGTAGTCAAAATCCGGATCGAGCTCCACCGCCTCCAAGTAGGCTTCTATAGCCTCTTCTTTCTTTTCCTGAGCATACAAGGCATTTCCGAGATTATTATACATCCACGAGCTTCGCGGGTTATATCGGAGGGTCCTTTTACAGAATGTCTCGGAGTCGCTCCAGTAATCATTCTGTTTTATCGTCAACACCGAATAAAGCACGACCAGCGTGAACATACAGAGACACCCCAACACAAAGAGCTTTCTCCTATCAAATAGAGTTAGTACGCCTCGGGCAAGTATGAGGCAAAATCCTATAGAAGGTATGTACAACCAGTGCTCCGCCATGTACGCGTTTAGCGGATAGAGGTTGGACTGAGGAAAGAGCGTCAACAAGAACCAGAGCACTCCAAAAGAATAGAGCGCGTTGCTTTTTATCGTCTTCGCAGCTGACACCATCAATAATAATAAGATGGCGATACCCGATATCACTAGAGGGTTGGACCAATTGAACAGGTCGCGCCCATAGATCATGTGGAGGTTCGTCGGAAAAAAGAGGAGTCTTGTATAACCCGTCAAGGCGCAAAATAATCCCGGGAGCCTCTCGATCAAAGTAGAGTCGCCAAACGGCCCCGCGAGGATCTCTTTATTAGAAATTATAGCCCTGAAGATCAGGTAAAGTACGGTAAGAGCGGCTATCCCGGACAAGTCTCTCTTGAGAGGTCTTGACCGGAAGATAAAGTGATATAGCAATATCATAAAAGGCAGTATTACGCTGCTCTCTCTCGAAAGGAGAGCGCATATATATAGGGCCAATATGGATATGAACCGTCCGACGCTCCATGAACCTCTATTTTTTATATAGATGGCGAAGGCCGCCAGTAAGAAGACTGCGGCCAATGGGTCGGCCCTTCCGGCTATGGATGAGACGGCGCTCGTATGCAGCGGATGTACGGAAAATAGGGCGGCCGAAAAGAGTGAGAGGCGGCAGTCACCGAATAGAAGCGTGACGATCCAATAGACGCACATTGAGACAAGGATGTGGAGAACTATACTGGTAGCGTGGTAGCCTCTCGGGTCGAGCTTCCAGAGTGAGTAATCGAAAGCGTAGGTAAGCATCTGAAGGGGCCTGTAAAATAAGTATTTCTTTCCTACGCCCTGGCCGAAATTCTCGGTAAAAAGCTGGGGGGCGCGAGAGAGGTCCTTTACGTATTGGTTGCTTCCTATGAAGGCGCTGTCGTCCCAAAGGAATTTTCCGTCTATGGAATTGGCGTAGACTAAGAGCGTCAAAAATACTATTATACCCAGGTGCGCAAATAGTATCCAGCGCCTACCGTTCATCGCGTCCACTTCTATACGGTTCTAATGCCTTTAAGATGGCGGTATCCGGGCTGCCGAGTCTAACTGCCTTATCGCAGTACTCTATAGACTTCTCATGCTCAACCTTGTTCATTTAGATAACGGCGAGGTTGTTATATGTAAGCGCGTGGTTAGGCTCTACCTGTATAGCTTTTGTGAACATCGAGATGGCATCCTCGTTTTTGCCCATATATGAATAGACAGCGCCGATGTTGTTGTACGCGCTCGCGGAGCCAGGGTCTACCTCTATAGCCTTATTGTATGCCTCTATGGCCTTTTCGGGGTTTCCCATAGCGTTGTAAGTATTGCCCAGATTATTATACGCGTCCGGCTTGCCCGGCTCGAGGATCACAGCCGCTCTGTATGAATCTATCGCCTCGTCATACCGCTCCGCGGCCTTGTAAGCGTTTCCCAGGTTGAAACAGGCCTCGACGTATTCAGGG
>JBDRDE010000097.1:0-15278 GCA_043821065.1 Candidatus Omnitrophota bacterium | reverse complement strand
GGGTCTTTACGGCCAGGGTCTCTATCTTGTCGTTCAATCTGGTAGCTGTCCCGTGAGCGTTTATATAATCAACATCTCCTGTGTTGATCTTCGCGTCCTTAAGCGCGGCCTTCATACATCTCCTCGCCCCGTCACCTGAAGGATCGGGCGCCGTTATGTGGTAGGCATCCCCGCTCATCCCATAACCCGTGATCTCGCAGTATATGTTCGCGGACCTCTTCTTGGCGTGCTCATAATCCTCTAATATCAATATGCCCGCTCCCTCGCCCATCACAAACCCGTCGCGCTCTCTGTCGAATGGCCTGCACGCCCTGGTCGGATCGTCGTTTCTCAATGAGAGAGCGCGAAGAGCGCAGAATCCTCCAAACCCCATAGGCGTAGTGGCGCCTTCGCTTCCACCGGCGACCATGGCTACAGCATCCCCGCGCTGGATGATCTTGAACGCCTCTCCAATAGAATTATTACCCGAGGCGCAAGCGGTAACGGATGCGGAATTTGGTCCTTTAACACCTAGCACTATGGAGATATGCCCCGCCGCCATATTCGTGATAAGCATAGGGATAAGAAAAGGTGTGATCTTGGAGGGGCCCTTCTCCGGACCCCTCTCATGATATGCCGTGAGCTCCTTTTCAATAGTGTGGAGTCCGCCTATACCTGAACCTACGCATACCCCTATCATGTTAACATCTTCTTTGTTCAGATCAAGGCCGCTATCTTCGAGGGCTCTCTTCGCGGCAACATGGCCGAACTGGTCAAACCTGTCGGTCTTGCGCGCGTCCTTTGTATTCATGTGCTGGCTGATATCGAAATCCTTTACCTCAGCCGCTATCTGGCAGGAAAAACGTGAAGCATCAAAAGCAGTAAGCCGCCCTACACCGTTCTTACCGGATAATAGGCCGTCCCAAAATTGTGTTACTGTATTACCGATAGGTGAAATGACGCCTATGCCGGTGATTACTACTCTCTTGAAATCCATTTTTTTTAGAAGACGCCCTTATTACGCCTGCTTGGCTTTCTCTTCTATATACTTGACCGCTTCGTGCACAGTAACCATCTTCTCGGCGTCTTCGTCAGGAATCTCTATACCAAATTCCTCTTCGAGGGCCATTACCAATTCGACCGTGTCCAGGGAATCTGCGCCAAGGTCATCTATAAACTTGGCTCCTTCGGTAACTTCCTCTTTCTTTACACCCAACTGCTCAGCAATAATTGCCTTAACCTTATCTCCTACGGCCATTCCATGACCTCCTTGTTTAGATCCTTCGTTTTAGATCCTTCGGCGCCTTCGGCGCCTCAGGATGAATACGCACTTACCTGTGTGCTTATTCACATTACCATTCCACCGTCAACCTGTATCACATGCCCGGTGATGTAACCGGCGGACTCGCTGGCCAAGAATATGGCCGTGTTCGCTACGTCACGGGCTTCTCCGAATCTATTTAACGGGATCATCTTTAACATCACTTCTTTATGATTATCAGGCAGCTTCTTCGTCATATCGGTCTGTATGAAGCCCGGAGCGATCGCGTTGACATTTATATTGCGGCTCGCGAGCTCCTTTGCAACGCTTTTGGTAAAGGCGATTATGCCGCCTTTAGAAGCGGCGTAGTTGGCCTGTCCGGCGTTACCCATGATCCCGATAATCGAAGCGATATTGATTATCCTGCCCCAACGCTGCTTCATCATCGGCTTAGCTACAGCCTTGGTGCAGTTAAAAACGCCCTTCAGATTTATGTCAAGAACAGAATCCCAGTCCTTCTCGCTCATCCTGACGAGTAGGCCATCGCGGGTAATCCCCGCATTGTTGATTAGTATATCAACTTTCTTGAAGTTGTCAAGTATATTTGACACCATACTATCGACCTCGACGGCCTTAGTCACATCAGAGGCGAACGTAAGGCACTTTCTGCCCATGGATTCGACCTCTTTTTTTACTTCGTCCAGGGCCTCCTGGTTGATGTCGCAGACAGCTATATCAGCGCCCTCTCCGGCAAAACGGTTCACTATCTCGCGGCCTATGCCTCTCGCACCACCAGTTACCAGAGCTACCTTGTTCTCCATTAGCACACTAACCTCCTCCTAACACGTCATCCCGGTTTCGCCTCTGCATAGATGTCTGCGAATACCGGGATCTCGGATATTGAGATCCCTGCATACGCAGGGATCAATTCGCACATGGAGTTATGTCGCCTCACTCCATAACTCCAGTGCTCATTGAGATTCCGGCATTGTTCGCCAGGTACATAAAGTACCGGCTCACAAGCCGGAATGACATTGAATACTATTTTTCGCAAAAGCATTGATATCATCGACTGTGCCTATGCTGTGCACAGTCAGACCCGGATCTATGCGCTTGATCAGGCCTTTGAGGACCTTGCCCGGGCCTATCTCTAAGTATGTCTTTACTCCGTCAGCGGCCAGAAGTTTTATCGAGTCTTCCCAATTCGTCCTGGACGTAAGCTGCGCGAGCAGGTTATCTTTTATCTTAATCGCATCCTCTTCATATGAAGCGTTCACATTACCTATAAATGACATGCCGGGCGGTTTTATATTCACGCCATCCAGAGCGTTCTTCAGCCTCTCTCTGGCCGGGCCCATTAATGAAGAGTGGAAGGGTCCGCTCACATCTAAAATAATCGTTCTCTTAGCGCCTCTCTCTTTAGCCACTGCTGCTGCCTTGGCGATTGAATCTTCCGTACCGGATATCACTATTTGTCCGGGACAGTTCAGGTTGGCAATCTCGCATCCGGCCTCGCGACATACTTCCTCGACTTTTTCTCTTTCGAGACCTAGCACAGATGCCATCCTGCCTGGATTTTCCCTGGAGGCCTCTTCCATATACTGGCCTCTGAGTTTGACCAGCATCGCAGCGTCCTTGAAAGCGACGCTGCCGGCAGCGACGAGGGCCGTATATTCCCCAAGGCTCAAACCCAGGGCAGCATCCGCATTAAGGCCAGAGATCGAGGATTCCAGAGAACGCAGGGCCGCGATGCTCGTCACAAGGATAGCAGGCTGGCTGTAAGCCGTAGTAGAGAGCTTCTCCGCGGGGCCTTCAAAGCAGAGCTTTTTGATGTCGAACCCTATGGTCTCATTCGCTTCATCGAAGACTTTGCGCGCCTGGGGGAAATTTTGGTAGAGATCCTTGCCCATACCGACATACTGGGCCCCTTGACCCGGAAATATATACGCCAAAGGTTGCTTCATGCGCCTCTCTCTATCACTTTGACTCTCTGACTCTTTGACTCTCTGACTCTTCTTAATGCCATTCTATCAACATCGCGCCCCAGACCAAGCCCGCACCAAATGCGTCGAGCACGATGACATCCCCCCTCTTTATCCTGCCTTCTTTCACCGCTTCTACCAAGGCTACGGCCGTCGAAGCACTCGACATATTGCCGTATCTCCTTATATTCAGATACAACTTCTTGGAATTGAGTTTCATCCTGTTTGCCACAGCGTTGAGTATGCGTATATTTGCCTGGTGAGGTATTACCCAGTCGATGTCGTCACAGCTGTAGTTGAGCTCAGAAGCGGCCTTGTTGCCCGCGTCCGCCATCATTTTTACCGCGTACTTAAAGAGCTCGGTGCCGCTCATCTTTATATAATGGCCTCTCTCTTCTATGGTCTCTTTAGAAGTAGGCTTTAGAGAACCGCCCGCCGGTATCTTTAGCAGGTCGGACTTCGTCCCATCAGAGCCTAAGTTGATAGACAGTATACCGCCACTCTCAACCTTCTTTAAGACCACAGCGCCGGCACCGTCCCCGAACAGTACACAAGTATTCCTATCTGTCCAGTCGGTCACAGAGCTCATCTTTTCCGCGCCTAGCACAAGGGCGTTGTTATACAGCCCCCTCTTTATGAACGCCTCAGCTGCGGCAATGGCATAGATAAAGCCCGCGCACGCCGCGCTTATATCGAAGGCGACGGCGTTCTTCGCGCCTATCTTGCTCTGCAGTATGCACGCGGTCGAAGGCAGCGGCATATCGGGAGTTATCGTCGCCACTATTATGAGGTCGACCTCTTCGGGTGACAACCCGGCGTCTTTGAGCGCTTCGAGTGAAGCCTCCTTCGCCATATCGCTCGTGGCGGTATCTTTATCCGCTATCCTTCGCTCTTTTATGCCTGTCCTCTTCGTTATCCATTCGTCAGATGTGTCGACCATCTTCTCCAGGTCTTCATTTGTCAGGACCTTTTTTGGAAGGTGTGCCCCCACCCCGACAATACCCACCTTCTGCTCTTTTGTTTTAATCTTCTTTTTGCGTGTCGCCATTATGCTTCCTTATTTGAATACTCTTCCAGCCCCTCTATTATATGCTTATTCACGTTTTGATCGATATACTTCATCGCGGCCCTTATAGCGTTCTTTATGGCCCGCCCGCTCGATGAACCGTGACATATGATAGTGGCTCCATTTACTCCCAAAAGCGGTGCTCCGCCATACTCCGCGTAGTCGAGCTCTTTCTTGAGAGCGTCAAATGTGGAGCGGCACAAAAGTGCCCCTGCCACTGTAAGAAGGTTTCTCGACAGCTCCCGCTTCAACAGCGTACTTACGGCTCCGGCAAGGCTCTCCGAGACCTTAAGGACAACGTTTCCCACGAATCCGTCGCACAGGACCACATCGCATGATCCGGTAAAGATATCCCTGCCCTCGACATTGCCTATGAAGTTAAGTTTCGTCTCGTCCAGCAGCTTATGAGCCCCTTTTATAAATCCGGTCCCTTTTGTCTCTTCTTCGCCTATGCTCAAGAGCCCTACCCTCGGCCTCTTCTTGCCGAGGATAAATCTGCAATAGGCGTCGGCCATAAAACCGTACTGCAAAAGATGCATTGGCTTGGGGTCTATATTCGCGCCGCCGTCTATCATGAGCGCGTTACCGCCATCGGAAGTGGGAAATATTATAGATATGCCCGGCCGTTCGATCCCCTTCAATAGGCCCATGTTAAAAGAGGCCGCGCACACAGCCGCTCCAGTATTGCCCGCAGAGACCACTGCCTCGGCCTTGCCATCTTTGACCAGATTTACCGCGACGCTTATGGATGAATCTTTCTTGCTCCTTATCGGAGCTATAGGCGAGTCGTCCATATTCACCACTTCGGTCGCTCGCACTATCTTGATCTTCTCGGTATTATATGTATATTTTGAAAGCTCCGCGGAGAGGACATCCTCCTGGCCTGTAAGAAAAATATTGCTATCCAGCTCTTTCACTGCCGCTACGGCGCCCTCTACTACTACCCCAGGCGCGTTATCGCCGCCCATACCGTCAAGCGCTATCCACATTATTTATCTTCCTTCTCTTTTATCTTTTTCTCCAGGACAAGCCTGCCTTTATAATACCCGCAATAGGGGCAGGCCCTGTGCGGAATCACCATGCCTTTGCAGTTCGTGCATATTGACATGTTTAAGCCCTTAAGCTTATAATGCGTCCTTCTCAGACGCGTCCTTTGATTAGAATGTCTCCTCTTTGGATTTGGCATTATCGTTATACCTCATGTTTCGGTTAGCGGTTCGCGGTGTGCGGTTTGCGGTTTGCGGCGCTAACCGCACACCGCAGTTTATTGTTTACTCCTACGGCGCCATGACGCTTAAGATAGCCACGGCGTCTATTATATCTTCCGTACTGCACGCGCGCGATAGGTCGCAGCAGGGTTTTTTGAGGCCCAAAAGGACCGGCCCTACCGCTCTGGCCTTCGCGAGCCTCTGTGTTAATTTATAGGCTATGTTGCCCGAATCGAGATTCGGAAAGACAAGGACATTAGCCCTGCCGGATACAGAACTGCCCGAGGCAGAATGCTTTATCTTAGCGGCCTCAGGGTCGAGCGCGGAATCCACCTGAAGCTCTCCGTCTATATTTATCTCAGGGTGCGATAACCTCACCGACTCCACCGCCCCCCTTACCAGGTCGAGATCCGGTGTCGAAGCGCTCCCTTTTGTAGAGTAGCTGAGCATGGCCACCCTGGGCGGCACGCTGAGTATCTTGTCAGCGAATTTGGCCGCGGCTATAGCTATGCCCGCGAGCTGCTCCTTGCTGGGAAAAGGGACTATCGCGCAATCTGAAAAGATAAAGGTGCCTTTCTGGCCATAATCGGAATCGGGCACATCCATAACGAAGGCGCCGGACATGACACCGATACCCTTATCTATGTTGAGACAGTATATAGCCGCCCTGGCGACTTCAGCGGTCTCGTTCTCAGCCCCTGCCACAAAACCATCGGCCATACCCAGCCGCACCATCATGCCTGCTATATATACGCTCCTATCATCAAAGAGCCTCTCGATATCGGAGCGCGCCATCTCTTTATTGCGCCGGCGGCGTATCTCTGCGAACTCAGAGATCATCTCGTCTAACCTGTCTACCTTCGTTTTTCTGTGTAAAAGAACGACTTCGGCTATTCCATTCTCCGTGATATAGTCCGCGGCCTTGGCGACCCTCTTGTCGTCACCCTCGGGCAGGACTAGCCTCTTTTTGCTATTCGCTGCCTTCTTCCTTAAGTCGTCAAATAAACCCATATTTTAAAAACTCTAAACCATTTCAAGGCTTAGAGTTCGCTGCGCTTTCTCTTTAATTTTTTTATTAGGGCTTCTTGTACAAAATCCGGTACGAACACACTCACGTTCGCCCCTAGAGATGCCGCCTCTTTTATGAGCCTGCTCGATATATAAGAATATGATTCGCTGGGCATCATAAATATCGTCTCTATCCGATCATTAAGCTTCCTGTTGGTGAGAGCCATCTGGAACTCGTACTCGAAGTCCGATATCATCCTCAAGCCCCTTACAATAATATTGATCCTCTTCTTCTCCACGTAATCTACGGCCAGGCCGTCGAAGGATTCAACCTCTACGTTCTTGATGCCCTTAACAGCCTTATTCATCATATCGGCGCGCTGGGCGACAGGGAAGAGCGACTTCTTGTCGCGGCTGTTGGCCGCGACCCCGATCAATAGGCTGTCAAATATATATGAGGCCCTCTTTATAACATCGATGTGGCCGTATGTGACAGGGTCAAATGTCCCGAGGTATGCCGCTTTTTTCATCTCTGTTTCCCGCATAGAATGTGAGGACCGTATCGCCATATCTGGCCTGACGTACATTCGTAAGGCATTCTACCTTATCAGGCATAGGGTCTTTTTTGAAATGTTCGCATATGATCAGATATGAGGGATTCAATATATCATAATTACATATATACATCAAGCTTTTTTTTGTCATATTATCATAATATGGCGGATCTAAAAATATCAGATCGAATTTTGACTTTAGATCACCTAACTTCCTGAGCGCCTTGAATGCATCATTATTATGGACCCGCGCTTTCCCTGCAGAGTCGATCTGAAGCTCTCTGAGATTCTTCTTTATCGTATCGACGCACCTCTTGTGGAGATCTATGAATGTCACGCTCTTCGCGCCCCTGGAGAGGGCCTCTAGGCCCAAAGAGCCTGTGCCCGCAAAGAGATCCAAGACTGACGCTCCGATGACCCGGTCCTTTATTATGTTGAATAAGGCCTCTCTTACCTTATCTGAGGTCGGCCTTAACTGGACCCCTTTTGGGATCTCTATCCGCCTACCCTTAAACTCTCCGCCTATTATTTTCATATGCTATAGATACCCTTTAGCGTATAGCGTATAGAAAAAAGAAAATAATTCATTTTAACTAAACGCTAAACGCTATCCGCTAAACGCTAATCATTTGCTTACCTTTCGTCTATCCGACTTTTACAAGACCTATCTTATCCCTGAACCGCTTACGCAGGCCTGCTCTCAAGGACCTGTTCTCATAATTCTTAAGTTCCGGGTCTTCGGCTATCAAAGAGAAGGCTTCTTTTCGGGCGATCTCCATTATCTCCATATCCCGCACGACATTGCCGAACCTTATCTCCGGAAGCCCGTGCTGCCTCGTCCCGAAGATATCGCCCGGCCCGCGGAGCTTCAGGTCCTCTTCGGCTATCTGAAAACCGTCTTGGGCTTCAGTCATCGCCGCAAGGCGCTTGCGCGCGATATCGGTGTCGGCGTCGGAGACCAGTACGCAATAAGACTCGTGGGTGGATCTACCTATTCTCCCGCGCAGCTGGTGCAATTGCGAGAGCCCGAATCTCTCGGCGTTCTCTATAACCATAACCGAGGCGTTAGGAACATCTATGCCGACCTCCACCACCACGGTAGAGACGAGTATGTCTATATCGCGTTTTTTGAAACGCCGCATGATCGACTCTTTCTTCTTCGAATCCATCTTTCCATAGATCAGCCCCACTTTCAGATCCTTGAATATCCTGTCGCTAAGCTCCTCGTATGCGAGCTTCGCCGATCTGAGCTCCATATCCCCTGTCTCCTCGAGCCTAGGATAGACCACATACGCCTGCCTTCCCTTAGAGACCTCTTCCCTTATAAAATTATATATCTTCTCGCGCTGGGAATCGGATATCCAGTAAGTCGTTATCTCGCCCCTGCCCGGGGGTAGTTCTTTTATGACTGAGATATCGAGATCACCGTAAACGGTCATTGCCAGCGTGCGCGGTATCGGGGTTGCCGTCATGAGCAGGACATCCGGAGACTTCCGTCCGCTTTGAAGCTTGGCGCGCTGGAAGACGCCGAACTTGTGCTGCTCGTCTATCACGGCCAATCCCAGATCCTTAAACTCCACCCCTTCCTGGATCACAGCGTGCGTACCTATCACTATGTCAACGCGCCCTTCCCTGGTATCCTCTAATACGCGCGCCTTCTCCTTTGGGCTAATACCTTGAACTAGCAGCGCTATGTTAATATCCAGGTCCATAAAGATCTTTGTAAGAGTAAGATAGTGCTGTTCGGCCAGGATCTCAGTGGGGGCCATAAATACTCCCTGGCGGGCGTTCTGGACCGCCAAGAGGAGGGCGTAACAGGCGACCACCGTCTTTCCCGAGCCTACGTCGCCCTGTATGAGCCTGTTCATAGGCCTTGTGGAGGACATATCGCTCTCTATTGCCTCTATGGCGCGGCGCTGTCCGTCCGTGAGCTCAAACGACAGCCCTTCTATAAAATCTCTCGCCTTCTCTCTATCTATCTTGTGCGCGACACCCTGATCGAGGGCTGCCCTGTCCCGCTTCTTGGCCGCTATGGCGAGTTGGAGCAGGAAGAACTCATCGAATACTATTCTCCTATACGCCCTGTTCAGGCTCTCATGATTGGCGGGAAAGTGTATATTCTTTATGCTGAAGGCGAGATCGACAAGCTTATTCCTGGCTCTTATCTTGGTAGATAATATATCTCTGGCGTATCTTGAGTAGTCCGAAACCGCGCCAAACGTTATGGAGCGCAGGCCTCTTTGCGATATATCCTGCGCGAGGTGGTAGACCGGCACTATCCTTCCCACATGTATAGAGTCCCTATCATCGCCTCTCAATATCTCGTACGCGGGATGGTTGATCTGGAGCTTATCATACCTTTCGACCTTGCCGTACAACACGACCTTCTGGCCCGCTTTAAAGACCTTCTTAAGGTAAGGCTGATGGAACCAGACGCCATATATGACACCTGTGCCGTCGTCGAGAGCCAACCGAAATATGTTGAGGCCGGTCTTCGTTCTGGCGCCGCTCATGGTCCTGACCTCACCTTTGACCGTCGCGGTCTCACCCTCTCTTGCCCGCGATATGTCCGTGAAACTGCTCCTATCCTCATATCTGAATGGCAGATAGTAGAGAAGGTCATCTACGGTCTCTATGCCGAGCGCGTTGAAGACACGGCTCTTCTGTGGGCCGACGCCTTTCAAGTATCTTATTGGGGTATTAGGATCTTTCATGGTCAGCTTTCAGCTATCAGCCTTCAGCTTTCAGCGCTGATGGCTAAAAGTCAAAGGCGTATAATTATTTTTTTCCTTGCGCTAATACAGTAAACATGTTAATATGTTGCCTCGAGGAGAACAAAATGTCTAAAGTATGTACCATATGCGGAAAACACTCAGTCGCCGGACGCAGCATAGTCAGGCGGGGCATGGCGAAGAAGAAAGGCGGAGTCGGAAAGAAGATCACCGGCATAACCGCGCGCCAATTTCTTCCGAATCTGCAGAGCGTGAAGATATTAAAAGACGGCAAGCCCAAGAGGGTCCGCGTCTGCACAAAATGCATTAAAGCCGGGAAGGTCATAAAGCACCCCCGCTTGCCCTCACGTCCTTCAGGTCAAGCTTAATAGAGCGCAAGCCTTTATATAAATTTATAGCTGGAGAATAAATCAGGTCTATCTCTTCGTCCCTGAGAACATCAAGAAAAGCCTCGGATACGCCGAATGCCACCGCTTCGCATGTGATCTTACCGTCAGAGACCCAGAATTTAACGCCATTTTTCCCTATGACTTTAGGGGCGTTCTTCAATCTTACCCCTTTGGAGACAAAGAGCACAGAAGGATTTCTCGGCCCGTGCGGGGCGAGACGGTCTATCTCACTTATCAGGCCCTCGGACAATCCTGAAAGAGGTATATCCATATCTGCCTTGAGTTTCGGCAATAGATGCTCCGGGAGGAGCGCCTTCTTAGCAAACTCATTAAATAGCGTCCTGAATTTATCTATATCTTTCTTTTCTATGCTAAAGCCACAGGCGGCCTTGTGCCCGCCGAACTCTCCTAAATGCTCTTTGCATTTAGATACCGCCTCAAAGAGATTAAAATCGCTTATAGACCTGGCCGAGCCGCGCCCTCTGTTCTTGTCCAGCGATATGATCGCGGTCGGCCTATAGAATTTATCCACGAGGCGCGAAGCGACTATCCCTATCACTCCGGGATGCCAGCCCTCGTTCGCCAGCACGATCGTCTTGTGGTCCTTGAAGTTTATCTCTGTCTCGACCTTCTGCATGGCCTCTTGAAGTATTCGGGCCTCGATCTTCTGCCTGTTCCTGTTCTCTTGATTCAGCATCTGGGCTATCTCCCTGGCCTCATCCTCTCTCTCTGTCAGAAGAAGCTGCAGGGCCTTCTTTGCCGACCCTATCCTGCCGGAGGCATTTATCCTGGGGCCCAATATATATCCCACGTGGCCTGACGAGATCTCTTTGCCCTTCAGGCCAGACGCCCTGATAAGCTCTCTCAACCCTATTCTCTTCGTAGAGGTCATCACTTCAAGCCCGTGTTTCGTAAGTATCCTGTTCTCATCGAGCTGCGGGACTATGTCAGCTACGGTGCCCAGCGCTACTATGTCCAGATACTCCTTAAGCCCCTCGGGAGGCCGATCAAGCAATGCCTGGGCCACTTTAAATGCCAGCCCCACGCCGGCCAGGTACTTAAATGGATAATCGCAACCGGGCTGAAGCGGGTCTATGATCGCACAGGCCTTCGGGAGCCGGCCGCCCTGGACTTCGTGATGATCGATAATAATGCTGTCTATGGATAGGCTGTTGAGGTAGTCCACTTCTCTGGCCGCGTTTATGCCGCAATCAACAGTGATAATAAGAGCGACCTTATTTCTATGGGCAAACTGGCAGGCATCGAGATTGAGGCCATAGCCTTCTTCGAGCCTGTTGGGGATATAGTCGAGGACATGGCCACCGAGCGTTGTAAGGACTGATCTAAGTAAAGCAACGGATGTTATCCCGTCTACGTCATAATCGCCGTAGACCAGTATCTTCTCGCCCTTTGAGAGGGCGTGCTTTATTCTCGATACCGCGTGGGCCATACCCTTTAAAAGATAAGGGTCGCGCAGGTTAGAAAGGCTGCAGCTAAGGAATTTCTCGGCGTCATTCGGATTCAGTATGCTGCGGTTTACGAGTAGTTGCGCTACTATATTTGAAATGCCCAGTTTTTTTGTAAGCAGCCCTGGTATATCCTTATCAGCCTTCCTGACGATCCATCTTTTGCGCATATGTCAGCTTTCAGCTGTCAGCTTTCAGCTGTCAGCTGCTGATGGCTGATAGCTGAAAACTGATAGATTTATTTCAAAAACGGTTCAACGTGGATAAGGACGTCTTTTGCCCCATGGAGATCTTTCAACACCCTGTCTCTCACCTTTTCCGTGATCGCGTGGCCTTCTTCTACCGATATGCTCTTGTTGACCTCTATCGTCATATCGATAAATATATCGATACCGCTCTTGCGCCCTTTTATGTCCTTGATCCTCTTAACGCCGTCTATCTCTATAGTCATGTTCTTTATCTCGTTTATCTTATCTGCCGGCAGGGCCGCATCCATAAGCTCTTCGTAAGCCGTGCGAAAGATCTGGAACCCGGCCTTGACGACAAAGAGCGCTACGGTCAATCCCGCGATAGGGTCCAATATCGGATAGCCGAGCTTCGCCCCGCTTATCCCTATTAGCGCGGCTATAGATGATAGCGCGTCCGACCTATGATGCCAGGCGTCAGCCTTCAGTGAGTTGCTCTGTATCTTATCCCCGATCTTAAAAGTATATCTGTATAGGCCTTCTTTCACGACTATAGAGAAGACGGCCGCCCATAAAGCTATCTGATGGGGGATATGGAGATCTCTCGATATTATAAGTCTCGCCGAGTCGAAAGCTACCTTCAGGCCGCATATTATGAGAACGATGGAGATGATCTTGGCAACTATGGACTCTGCCCGGCCATGACCGTAAGGATGCTCTTTATCCGGGGGTTTCTGGGCTATCTTGAAGCCTACATAGACCCCTATGCTCGTGATAAAATCGGTGGCTGTGTGAAGTGCATCGGCGACCATGGCGTGGCTCTTGCCGGATATCCCGGCAAAAAGCTTAAAGAGAAAGAGGCATATATTTACGTATATGCCTACCTTCGCTCCGTGCTTGCCAAGATCGTAGCTGTCATGATGATGACCTTGGTGATGCTTATGGTTCATCTCTTGCGTCCAGGCCAATCAACGAGTATGGGGCTAGCTATGAAGATAGATGAATATGTACCCACGATCACGCCTACCAATAAGACAAAGGCGAAATCGTTTATCACCTCTCCTCCCAGGAAATACAAAGCCGTTATGACGAGCAGGGTCGTCAAGGAGGTGAGTATCGTCCTCGTCAACGTGTGGTTTATGCTCGTATTTATAATGGTATTGTAGTCCGACCTCTTCATGAGGCGGCGGCCTTCCCGTATCCTGTCAAATACGACTATCGTGTCGTTTATGGAGTAACCGACTACCGTCAATAGAGCCGCTATCACAGGCAGCGATATCTCCCTGCCGGTGATGGCTATCGCTCCGACGCACACAAGGACATCATGCAGGAGCGCCGCTATAGCCGCGATAGCGAATCGGAATTCAAAGCGAAAAGATATATAAATACATATCCCTATCAGCGCGTAGATAAGGGCCAACAAGGCCTTCTCGCGCAGGTCTTTGCCGATGGCTGGACCTACCTTTTCAATGCGCATGACCTCGAATGGATTGTCCTTGAAGACCTCTTTGAATTTATTTATCACTGAATCAGACGTATCCTCGAACGTCCTTATTATGACCTCTCTATTCTTGCCGAACTGCTGGATAGGCGATGAGCCCAGCCCTATATCTTTCATGGACTCTCTGGCAGTGTCGAGCGATAATGTATTTTCAAACCTGAACTGCTGGATAGTCCCTCCAGTAAAATCGATGCCGAAATTCGCGCCGCCGGTTTTAGCGAAGCTGAACAGTCCATACCCGATAACCACCGCCGATATTATATAGGCGATCTTTCTCTTATTTATAAAGTCTATGTTCGGCTTTCTTATTAACCTGAGCATAGGTAGTTTACTGACACCCAGGATCTTAGTGAGCATATCCAAGACGAGCCTCGTCACTACCAGGGAGGTGAACATGCTGGATAGTATACCGACGCTCAGAGTGGTCGCGAACCCCCTGATCGGCCCGGTCCCGAACTGGAATAGTATAAGCGCCGTGATCAGCGTCGTCACATTCGAGTCGAGTATGGTTAAGAATGCCTTCTGGTATCCACTCGATATGGCCGACTGTATATGTTTGCCAAGATCCGCTTCCTCGCGTATCCTCTCGAATATAAGGACGTTCGCGTCAACGGCCATGCCTATCGTAAGCAGGAGACCCGCTATACCGGGCAGGGTAAGAGTGGCCCCGAAATAAGACAGCACGCCGCCAATCAAAACGATATTAAGGCAGAGCGCGAAGTCGGCTATCAGGCCGGCGAGCAGATAATACGCGGCCATGAACACTATGACCGCTATCCCTCCGATCATGATCGCTTCCAGGCCGCTTCGTATGGAGTCCCTTCCCAATGTCGGGCCGACAGTTCTCTCTTCTATGATCTTCGTTGGGGCCGGTAACGCGCCGGCCCTCAAGACTATCGCGAGGTCGTTTGCCTCATCGATAGAGAAGCTGCCTGTGATCTGTGCCCTCCCCGACGGTATCCTCTCTCTTATGACAGGAGCGGACTGGACCACGCCATCGAGCACTATAGCCAGCCTCCTCTCTACGTTTGCCGCTGTGACATCGGAGAATATCTTCCCCCCTTCGGGGTTTAAGTTGATCGATACATATGGCTGTCCGAACTGCTGCTCGCTGAATTCTACACTAGCGTCGACCAGCTTGTCGCCTGTCAGAGAAGGCTTGTCCTCTATGATCAGGCTCTCTTTACCCATGGTCTTCAAAAGATAGCCCGGGGTCTCTTCTCCATCAAGGGCCTTCTTAAGTATCTCGGGGTCATTGGATACAAGGATGAATTCCAGGTGGGCGGTCTTACCGATAATGCTTATAGCCCTCTCCCTGTCCGTCACTCCGGGAAGCTGTATTATGATCCTGTTAGTCCCTTCCTTTTGTATATATGGCTCCAGCACGCCGAACTGGTCTATCCTGTTCCTTATGATCTCGAGCGCCCGTTCTGTGGCGTCCTTTCTCTCTTCCGGGGGCAGCTTATCTATCTCCACCTCGAGGACCAGATGCATACCACCTTGTAGATCGAGGCCTAGATTTATCTTGCCCTCACGCGTCACTTCACCGTTCTCATTGTGAATATCTAGCGGCGGATAGGCCTTCCATAGAGCCAGCCCTACGGCGGCTATAACAAGTATCAGCTTCCATCTCATCTTCTTGGTCATTTATATGCTCCCTTTTCACTTCGGTTCGCGGTTTGCGGTTTGCGGTTTGCGCAAAAATGCATACGCTAACCGCTAACCGAACACCGCTAACCGCAACTATTCACGCGTTTTCTTCACCACAGCTACAGCACTCTTCTGCACTTCTATCTTACAGTTATCGTCCACCCTCACTACCACGGTACCATCCTTTACGTGCACGATGGTCCCGTGCACGCCTCCGTTTGTCACTATCTCGTCATTCTTCTTGAGCTTCTTTATCATCTCCCCGTGCTCCTGCTGCTTCTTCTGCTGGGGCCTAAT
>JBDRDE010000096.1:0-2411 GCA_043821065.1 Candidatus Omnitrophota bacterium | reverse complement strand
TACAGAAGAGATAAAGAAGACATTGATGCCGAACCTTGAGAAGAATCATCTAAAAGAGGTCTTGGGCAGTAAGGTCGTGAAGGTGGATATGCTCGACGGTATAAAGTTTATATGCGAAGATTCAAGCTGGCTCCTTTTTAGGCTTTCAGGCACCGAGCCCATCCTGAGGATATACGCTGAGGCCAAGAGTAGGCAGAGGGCGAGTGATATGCTTGAATTCGGGAAAAAGATAGGGGCTATTACCTAGTGGATAAACCCATAAGGAATTTTTCCATAATAGCCCATATAGACCACGGCAAGTCGACGCTCGCCGACAGGCTGATGCAGTTCACCGGCGCCATAGATAAGCGCCAGTTCAAGGACCAGGTCCTAGACGATATGGATCTTGAAAGAGAACGCGGGATAACAATAAAGGCGAGCAGCGTCAAGCTTACTTACAAATCCAAGAACGGCACCGTCTACACCCTCAATCTTATTGATACGCCGGGCCACGTGGACTTCAGCTACGAAGTCTCTAAATCTATAGCCGCGTGTGAAGGGGCGCTATTGCTAGTGGACGCCGCCCAGGGCGTAGAGGCTCAGACGGTAGCCAATCTCTACCTGGCCCTTGAGCACAATATTACCATCATACCCGTTATCAACAAGATCGACCTTGTGAACGCCGAGATAGACAAGACTAAGAGGCAGATAGTCGACATACTGGGGCTCGATGAGAAAGAGATCCTGCTGGCCAGCGCCAAGGAGAATATTGGCACAGAGGAGATCCTTGAGCGCATAGTGGAGAAGATACCGCCGCCTTCATGCGAGGATGAGCGCCCTCTCCAGGCGCTGATATTTGACTCAGCCTACGATACCTATAAGGGCGTCATAATCTACGTGAAGCTGGCCAACGGTGTTATCGCGCAGGGCATGAATATCATTATGATGTCATCCGGGGCTGCATATGAAGTCAAAGAGGTCGGTGTCTTCAAGCCTAAGCCGGAGGTTGTAGAGGGCTTATTTTCCGGAGAGGTAGGGTATGTCACATGCGGCATAAAGGATGCCAAAGAGGTAGTTGTCGGAGACACCGTAACCACCATGGAAAATCCCGCCACCACATCTCTCCCCGGCTATAAAAAGGTAAACCCCATGGTCTTCTGCGGGATATACCCTGTCAACAGCACGGATTTTAAGGCCCTCAGGGACGCCATGGAGAAGATGAGGCTGCAGGACGCGTCATTCATATATGATCCGGAGAGCTCGGCTTCATTGGGTTTTGGTTTCAGGTGCGGCTTTTTGGGGCTTCTCCATATGGAGATAATACAGGAGCGCCTTGAGCGCGAATTCGACCTCAATCTCGTTATAACCACGCCCAGCGTCATATATAAGATATTTGACAAGGCAGGCGAGGTCATGGTTGTTGATAACCCTACGAAGCTGCCGCAGTCTTACGAGATGGACCACGCCGAAGAGCCGTACGTGAGGACATATATAATGCTGCCCAAAGAGTCTATGGGTTCTATATTAGAGCTGGCGGAGTCGAAGAGGGGTAAGTATATAAGCACCGAATACATGGGGACCGAAAGGATCCAGATAGTTTATGATATGCCTTTATCCGAGGTCGTTGTCGATTTCTATGATAAGATAAAGTCGCTGACGCGGGGCTATGGTTCACTCGATTACGAATTTCTCGAATACAGAAAGACAAATATTGTAAAATTGGATATCCTTATAAACGGCAAGCTCTGCGACGCGCTCAGCTCCATAGTCCACAAGGATAGGTCTTATCTGAAAGGCAGGCTGCTTACGGAGAAGCTCAAAGAGCTCATACCGAGGCAGTTATATAAGGTTGCCGTGCAGGCGGCGATAGGCGGCAATGTTATAGCGAGAGAGGATATACGCGCTATGGGCAAAAATGTCACAAGCAAGTGCTATGGCGGCGACATAACCAGAAAGAGAAAACTCTGGGAGAAGCAGAAGCAGGGAAAGAAGAGGATGAAGCAGTTCGGCGAGGTCCAGATACCACAAGAAGCGTTCATAGCGGCGTTTAAGTTGTAAACGAGTGTCTTAGTGGTCAGTGGTTAGTGAACAGTAGATTTTTTACTGATCACTGATCACTGTCCACT
Organism: Candidatus Omnitrophota bacterium; assembly: GCA_043821065.1. GTDB lineage: Bacteria > Omnitrophota > Gorgyraeia > JABMRJ01 > JABMRJ01 > JAZFTF01. The sequence continues at coordinate 306 of JBDRDE010000096.1, read as the reverse complement.
TAGCAGGAGTAACTATGTTAAATGACCGGGTGAAGAGAGAGATAAGGGAATGGGTAGAGTCGCTTCTCATAGCGGTTGTGCTGGCGCTGGTCATAAGGACCTTCGTTGTCCAGGCGTTCAAGATACCTACGGGCTCTATGAAGCCTACGCTGCACGTGGGCGACAGGATACTCGTAAATAAGTTCATATACAAATTCCAGGAACCGAAGCGGGGCGATATTATCGTCTTCAGGTACCCGGGAGAAGAGAAGAAGGATTTCATAAAGAGGCTTATCGCCACCGGTGGGGAGGAGATAGAGATCAAGT
>JBDRDE010000095.1:0-7652 GCA_043821065.1 Candidatus Omnitrophota bacterium | reverse complement strand
CATGACTATCGTCGCCTCTTCCTCCTTGGAGATCGACAGCAGGCTCCTGAGATGGCTGACCGTACCTATAGCCTCTTCTATGGGCTTCGTAACGCGCTCCTCGATCTCGACGGGAGGCATTCCGCCCCTAACGCGAACCCTTATGCTGATCTCGCCAAAGCCGATATTGGGCATGAGTTCTACAGGAAGGTAGAATATCGATATGAGTCCGAAGAGGCAGGCGATAATAACCGCCATCAGGATGGTTACGGGTCTTCTAATGGCTACTTGGGGCAGCGCCATTAAGCTTTTGCTCCTTTTTCGATTCCCCTAAACTTGTCGATAATAAGCTGAACGGAAAGATACAGCGTTGGTATTACCACCAGGGTCAGGAATGTCGCGACGAGCAGGCCTCCCATTACCGTAATAGCGAGCGGCGCGCGCAGCTCCGATCCCTCGCCCGTGCTGGCGGCCATTGGTATGAGTCCGAGGATTGTGGTAAGGGCCGTCATCATGATGGGGCGCAGCCTCGTCTGGGACGCCCGGATGATCGCGTCCATGAGGTCAGTCCCTCTGGACCGTAGGAGATTTATATAATCTATCAATACGATACCGTTATTCACCACTATGCCTCCCAGCATTATCACACCCAATAAAGCCACAATGCTCAAAGTGGTATTTGTCAATACCAGCGCCCACGCCACGCCTATAAGCGAAAGCGGCACGGTGAACATTATTATAAAGGGCTGCCAAAGAGACTCAAATATAGAAGCCATTATCATGTATACAAGCACGACCGCCATGATAAGGGCGAAGATCAGGCTCGTGAAAGACTCCTGCATCTGCTCACTCTCTCCGCCGATCTTTATCATATAACCCTCTCTTAACTGCAGGCCCAACAGCATTTTATTCACATCATCTATCACCTTATCCAGACCACGGTTAAAGATATTGGCGGTCACTACCACGGTTCTCTCCTGATCCATACGCTCTATCTGGCTCGGCCCTTTACCTATGCCGAAATAAGCGACCTCGGATAGCGGTATGTCTAGATTAAGCGGTGAGTGCACTAATAGCTGCCTCAACTTTGATATGTTGCTCCTGTCTTCCTCGCGGAGCCTCACCCTTATATCCACCTCTTTGCCCATCTCCTTGAATTTTGTGACCGTGTATCCCTTGACAGCTATGTGCGATGTCTGCGCGATATCGACGACCGACAGCCCGTACGCGGCCGCTTTGTCTTTTATGATATAGGCCTTCGTCTCGGGTGAAGGGGGTGTCAGGCTCGTCTTTACACCATATATGCCATTTATGCGACCTAGGCGTTTCTTGAGCTGCAGCGCGTACCTGCGCAGCATGGTCAGGTCTTCACCCTTCACTTCGAGAACTATGGGCGCCGCTCCCATAAGCGAGTTCTGGAACATCGACTCCTGGAGCAGATACTCTATATCGCCCCCCTCGAGCGCATCGCCACTCACCAAGCTCTTTATCTCCTGTATTACTTCCTGAGTCGACCTCTCCCTCTCTTTATTCAGATTGACGATTATCCTGGACTGGTGCGAGCCGAGCGCCTGCAGGGCCTCTTCGCCCGTCTTGCCCTTGGTGGAGCCCGCCATGCTGGAGACGCTATAGACATCTTCCATGCCGAGTATCGCGTCTTCTACTTTTTTTGCCACATGATCCGTCACAGTAAGCAGCGTTCCGGTGGGCATTGTGATGTTGATAATAAACTGCCCCTGATCTATCTTGGGCATGAGCTCTCTGTCGACAAGCGTGAAAGCGGTCAGGCTTATCAGAAAGACTACCGACACAAGAAAGAGCGTCAGGATCTTTCGTGAAAGGAACCAGCGCAAGAGTCCGGCATATGCCGAATAAAATGGTGAGAGGTTCGTATCTTCGCCATCCTCATCGCGCACAGTATTTTTCTTTACGCGGATCACCATACTCAGCACCGGTATAAGCGAGAGGGCTACGATAAGTGAGCCCAGGAGCGAGAACGTCACCGTGAACGCCAGCTCTTTAAAGAGCTGGCCCGCTATGCCCACCACAAATATGATCGGCACAAATATGGCGATGGTGGTAAGGGTAGACGCGAATATTGCGCCGCCCACTTCGCCGGTAGCGTTGCTGGCGGCCGTTTTCGGATCCGGGTTCTTCTCTTTGTGCCTGAATATATTATCTATAACGACTACGGCGTTATCGACCAGCATGCCTATGCCCAGGGCCAAACCACCTAGAGACATCATGTTTAGGCTGAGCTTGCCAAAGTACATGAAGCTGAAGGTGATCATGATAGATATCGGCATTGAAAGTGTAACGACTACTGAACTTCTCAGATTTCTCAAGAAGACGAGCAGCACCAGGAAGGCGAGTATCCCTCCCTGCACGGCCGCGTCCTTTACTCCGTTGATGGAGCTTTTTATAAAGAGCGACTGGTCGTATACCACTTTTATATCGGCGCCTTTCGGGATATTGCGTCTTATCTCTTCCAATTCCGACCTTATGTTGCTGGCTACCTCTATGGTATTGGCGACGGCCTGTTTCTGTATAGATACGGAGACGTTGCCTTCACCGTTATAGCGCGATATGCTGGTGGGCGCCTTGAATGCATCCTTTACAACAGCTACGTCGCGCAGGAGTATCAGTTTTTCTGTCGGCTTGTCATCTTCTTCTCCGGGCATCATCATATCCTGAGTGGAATACTGCGGGAATCTCCACGCCCCCCTCACCTCTTCCCTGCCTACGGCTATATTCTCTATCTCTGATACATTCTGGAACTCGCCTATAGTCCTTACGAGGTATTCGGTGAAGACTTCTTTTATGGTGCCGGCCGGATAATTTACATTGGCTTCCCTGATAGAGTCGGTAACGTCGATTATCGGCACGCCTGAAGCCTGCAGCTTGTCCTGGTCTATCTCAACGAGTATCTCGCGCTCTATGCCTCCGGCCACCTCGGCCGACGCGACACCAGTTATCTTTTCAAGCTCGTCTTCGACATACCGCTTGGTTATGGAGCGCAATCTCGACTGCTCCATATCACCGGTGATGCTCAGGGTCATAATGGGCAGGTCGAATGGGTTATACTTTTTGACGATGGGCTCTTCGGCATCCAGGGGCAGGCGCTCTTTTATCAGGTCAAGCTTTTCCCGCACTCCCAGGGCGGCGAAATCCATGTTGGTGCCCCAGAGGAACTCGCCTATGACTACGGATACGCCTTCTTTAGATATGGAGCTTATGCGCCTCAGATTGCTGACCGTGCCTATAGACTCCTCTATAAGACGCGTGATCTGGCTCTCTATCTCTTCAGGCGCGGCGTTCTCGTATGAGGTGACTACGGTAAGCTGGGGATAGGTGATCGGAGGTGAGAGCTCCTGGGGAAGGCGGTTCCACGACATGACCCCCAAAAGGATCACTGCGCTGAATATCATTATAGTGGTAACCGGTCTTCTTACAGAGAATTCTGGTAAATTCATGGGAGATCATAGGAACTGTTCTTGGACCTCTGTGATGATAACATTCGTCTGGTCCTTCAGTTTTTCCTGTGTTTCTACAACAACTAGGTCTTCTTCTTCCAGGCCTTCCTTTATGACTGAAAAATCGCTCGAGCGGTATTCAAAGAGAATGGCGCGCGCCTCGGCTACGCCCGGGTCCCCGGCATCCTCCATTATGAAGAATTCGTCCTCGGGGGTCTCTTCTTCCGGCACCTCATAGTCCTCTTCGAGATCCACCTCTTTTTTGTGCACGACAAAGACAACATACCCCTCTTCGGTCTTGTTGAGCGCCGTATTCGGTATGACTATAGCGTTCTCTTTTGTGTATACATCCACCAGGACCCTGGCGAACATGCCGGGCAGGAGGAACCTCTTGGTATTGCTTACTCTTATCTTGACGTTCTGTGTCCTTGAGCGCCCCTCTACTACGGGGGAGACATTGTCCACCTTGCCCTTAAAATCCGTATCTGGGTACGCGTCTACATAGACTTTCGCGTTCTGCCCCACGCTCACCTTGCCTATATCCCGCTCGATGACCCCTATCTCGGCAAAGACATCGGTATCATCTATAAGGGTCACTATCTTGTCGTTGCTTGTGACAAATTCACCTATCTCGGCGTCTCTTGTGCCGAGAACCGAGTCGCGCGGGGCATAGAGGTATGTCTTGTCGAGATCGCTCTTTGCCGATTCGTACTCAAGCTCTGACTGTTCGAGTTTTGCCTTGATTATAGAACCTACTTCAAAAAGCTTTTTCGACTTATCGAGCTCTATCTGCGAATACTTCAGTTTGAGCAGCGCGTCATACTGGTCGAGCGACGCGATGATATCTCCCTCCCTGACCTCTTCGCCCTCCCTGAAGTTTATAGAATCTATTACGCCGTTCACCTCGAACTTGAGATTCATCTCCCTATACCCCTTCAAAGTGCCGAGGCTGGGGAGCGTATCCTCGAAATCCCTTCTAGCAATTTTGTACACCTTGACGAGTATAGACTCTTCGGGCATCTCTTCGGGTGTGGCGGCCGCTTCTTCCTTTTCAGGAAAGAGGCCCTTTAAGAACGGTATCTTGTCTAAAGGCAGCTTTTTCAGCAGCTTGTCTAAAGGGAGTTTTTTCAAAGCCTCCGCGACTGAGGTCTTTATATTCCCTATATAGACCTTCCCTTTTTCGGTACTTTCGAATAACACTACCCCCGCTATCACAAGCAGGAAGATGAGTGTCAGTACCGGTATAAATAGGCTCCGCCTTTTTTTATCTCTCTGCGTCATCTATAATATCCGCCCAGGCCTATCGCCTTATTTATCCGGGCTATGGCTATGTAATAGTCACCCAGGGCGTCTTTATAGACGCCCATCGCCGCGAAGAGCTTGTTTCTCGACTCAACGAGGTCTTCATATGAAGCTTCGTTATAGTCTTTTCGGACCTTTTGCGCATCGAGCTCTTTTTTGTACAGCTCGATACTGATCTGCGCGTTCTCGATCTTGAGTTTAGACTCCTCAAAACTGTAGAAGGCTTCGTCGATATCGCTATAGATGTCCTTCTCTGATTTATTAAATTCGTCCAACGCCTCTTTATACTTGATAGACATGTCTTTTATATCGCTATATCTTCCCATATTATCGAAGAGCCCTATGCGCAGCTTATCAACTTCGGATTCGGTATTGCTCTCGAAAGTCGTAACTGTCGGAGCGAGCAGCGTTTTCTTCTTCTGGTAATCGACCGTGTGCGGCCCGAATGGCAGGCTGACCGTCGCCCCGATAATATGCTCGTCGTCGAGATAGTGCCTCAGGGGCTCGACGAACGGCTCCAGCCTCTCCGCCGCTTTGAGATATTTGGCGAATATATCTATCTGGGGGAATGTCTTGGCGTGCGCTATCCTTTCGGAGAGCTTCGCGACCTTCGTGTTCAGGTAATTTATCCTGTGCTGCGGCTTGAACTGTTTAGCGAGTTTGACGCATTCATCCCTGTCTATGTCCACGGGCTTATCGGCAAGCTGGGAGGAGATCTCTATCTCGGCCTCTATGTCCAGATTCATGACCTTCTTCAGCTCAAGGGTCGCCAGCGCTATATTGTTTTTATGTGAGAAGAGGATCTGGCTTATATTGTGCATGGATGACCGCAATCTCAGGAAATCTATCTCTGTCATCAGGCCCAAGCCGAACTCTTTCTCCGCCATATCAAAATCGGCCTTGGCATCCTCTAGGAGTTTTTTCTGGAAGTTGTACTTGTTCACCACCTTCGCCAGCTCGTAGTACGCCTTGGTGGTCTCGAAGATGAGTTCCTCTCTCTCCTTATTCAAATTCTCTTCGGCAACCTTCATGTTGATCTTCGACTGTTCCCAGAGATTCATTATCTCCCCTCCGTGGGATATGGGCTGTTTAAACTCAAACCCGAACTTCATGCCCTTGTAAAAGGCGTCTGAGATCGTGCCGTTGGTCTCGTCCCACATAAGGCTGAACTCAGGAAAGAGCTCTCGGAAGGCCTCATTGATCTTCATCTTGGAGAATCTTATCTTGTCTTTGGCTATCCCGATGGTCATGTTGTTGGCCATCGCTATCTCTATGCAGTCATCGAGGTTCAGCATCCTGCCCGAGTAATCCTCGAGGTTGGCATCCAGCGCGTAGTCTTTGACTGGGCGCTCTTTTAACATATCTATTAAATCTTTTTTATCTAATGGCTTTTTATCTTTTTTGATCAGCTTTTTCTTGCTGGCGTCAAAGAGTTCTTTCTCTTCGGCCAGCTTTGCCTTCTCCTCTTCTATTATGGCCTTTTCCTTATGGATATCATCCTTTGCGACGTTTATCGCTTTTTTCTCTTTGACTAGCGCCTCTTTTGCTTTATCTATGGTCTCTTTGGTCTTTTCTATGGTCTCTCTGTTTTTTTCTATAGCCTCTCTGTCTTTTTCTATGGCCTCTTTGTCTTTCGCCATCGCTTCTCTTATGCCGGCGATCTCGGCCTCTTCTCTAAACGTAAATATCTGGACTAGCTCTTCTTCTATCATCCTGGCCTCGTCCATCCTTTTGAGGTCGTCTCTTTCCGGGGCCTTCTCGCCTATGTTGAGCATAAAAGCTGTTTCGTCTTCCTGGAAGTTGTAAGGTAACGGGGCCTTAAGCTCGATGGTAACAAAATCGAAGGAGTAGTATGGGGATCCGGGGCCTTCGGGTATATCCCTGCCCCTGATAAACTTTATGGAGCGGACAAGCCCTTCGTCGAAATATATGGCCTCTTCAAAATCGCACCATACCGGGTTAAGGGGATCTACGACTATCCTGTAGGGGTCTTCCAACTCGTATATAACGTAATTAACGTGGTCGTTCGTCTCTATCTGGAGTTCGGCGGCGCCATCTAAACTCTGGTACTCGACATTCCTGATGATAAATGCCTCGGCAGGCTCCATCGCTCCGCTTTCTACTGGGGCGATGAAGACAGCGGACAATAAAAAAAGACAAGATATCGCTCCCTTCCTGATCAAGCCGTTAAGCCCTCCGACCCGTTATGCATATCTGTGGCGTTGCTATCAGTGGCGGGGTTCTTTTTTTCATCTTTCTGCTTCTTCTTCCTGTACTCCCTCATATATTCGCGCATGTAGATCCTATACCGGTCTTTGTGCTCCTGCCTGTAGAGCTTTAGGTACTCCTGATGCCGCTCCCGCCATCTCTTCGCCCTGTCCTTGCAGGTCTCTTTCCATGTGGAGTCATTCGCCTCTCTGTACCTGAAGTAGTTAGGGTTGTGGCCTCTCCACTTCTTCATGTTGTCTAGCTGGCGCTGATACTGGCACTCCAGGTTGGAGCATATTTCCTGATTCGGCCTATACTTATTAGGTATAAACCATTTCTTACATACAGGACATATCCTTTCTTTCGCCATACAAGCCCTCCGTTATATAAAGCCATTCCTGCTTGTCATTCCGGCCGAACGAAGTGAGCGCCGGAATCCCGGTATTCGCTGACATGCGTACAGGGGCGAAACCGGGATGATAATGTGTGTTTAAAGATCGGCAAATACCTCTCGCAAAACCAGGCAACAGGCGCCTAGTGAAACGGCGTCTTCGCCCAGACCCGAAGGTATTATCCTTACGCGGCTGGCCGGCTCCTCGAACGCCAGCTTCCGCACAGCCTTTCTTATAGATTCTAGTATTAACTCGCCCGCTTTCTCTATACCTCCGCCTATTACGACCACCTCGGGAT
>JBDRDE010000094.1:0-8068 GCA_043821065.1 Candidatus Omnitrophota bacterium | reverse complement strand
TCCTCGGATATTACACAATAGACTTTACCTGATTTGAAGAAATTTTCAAGCTTTATCTTATTGGCCCGATCGCTCTCTGCCGGGTCGCTCAACCTGGCGCCTACCTTCTCTACCGGCCTGTCGAGATATACCTCCAGCTGCTGCGGTATCAACTCGTGCGATCCCGCGCCTACTTTATCGGACTCTTCGAGCCCGTATTCGGCCGCCTTGGCCGCGAATGCCCCCAATACATCGCTGTTTAACCTCAGGTTATTACTGGATAATACCGACACGAAAGAGACCACGGTGACAAGGAGCGTTACGACCGGTATGGAGATCCACTTTTTGCTGAATAGCCGGCCCAGGGAAAGGCCGCCGCCCACTATAAGGGCGAATGGCGCTGTAAGCGAAAGCATGTACTGGCTGTGCTTCTCCCCCATAAGCGTGAAGAATATAAATACGCAAACGAACCAGCTCAAGATAAAGATATACCCATCTCTTCCCGGCGCGTTCGGTCTCGCCGCCCTCACGCAGTTGGCAGCGCCCATAGGCAGGAAGATAGACCATGGCAGAAATCTTACCAGGACAATAGGGATGTAGAAAAAGATATCTGTCGCTCCGTGGCGGGAGCCTACCCTTTCCGATATCTCTCTTGTCCACAGATGCGAAGTAAATGCGCTCCCGTGGAGTCTCCACATGGCCAAAAACCATGGCAGCGCTATCGCGGCGCACAGGAGGCCTCCTATGAATATATCGCCCTTCTTTATGGGCATGGGGCTCTTCGATATGATGAGGAATAGACCTATGGACAAGAACGGTATTATAAACGCTACCGGCCCTTTCGTTAAAAACCCAAGCCCTATAGCGAGAAAGAAGAGGCTCGATAGGCCCCTATCCCCCCTCCTCTCGAACGCGATCTTCAGGAATATATACATCGAAAGCGTTATAAAGAATAGTAAGGCCATGTCGGGGATGGCGAAGCGGGCATATTTAAAGAATTTGAATGTGGCCGCCAGCATCAGCGCGCAAAAGAGCGATGGACCTCTCTTTTTAAAGACCATGGCGCCTATCAGGTATACCAAAAGCACTGTGAAAGCGCCAAATAGTATCGACGGCAATCTCGCCGCGTGCCAGTTTATCCCGAAGGCGGAGAATGATGACGCTACAAGCCAGTAATAGAGTATCGGCTTCTGGAATCTCGGCTTCCCGTAGTATCGGGGTGTCAGCCAGTCGCCGCTTTGGAGCATGCCTTTGGAACTCTCAAAATAAAAGTTCTCATCCCCCGTAAATTGCGTGCCCACGTCTCCGACCTTAAATGAGAAGAAGGCTACGCAGGCGACAATTATGCCTATCCTGATAAGAATATCTTTCGGCATGTCAGATCTTTCTCTGGATCAAGAGCCTGAGAAAGTCCTTTATGGTCTTGAATATCTTTGTGGGTTTATATTTAGATTTGCCGTGTATGCGCGGGTGGTGCCTTACCTCAACTTCGGCAAGTTTATTATTGTGCTTCAACAAGATATAAGGTATAAACCTGTGCGCGCCGTTCCAGCTCAGATCCAGGTCCCTTAGCGCTGCCTTCTTGTAAGCCCTCAAGGTGCATGCCAGGTCGTGCAGGTGGCTTTTGAAGACAACGTTCTGTACTACATTGGCTATCTTCGATGATACCTTCTTCCATAGCGAGTCATGGCGCCTCTTGCGCCATCCGCAGATCACGTCATAGCCCTCTTCCAGCTTGCCGGCAAGCATGGGAATGTCTCTGGGATCATTCTGGAGGTCTCCATCCATGGAGAATACTATGCCGCCCCTGGCCGTGTTAAAACCCGCCCTGAGCGAAGCGGTCTGCCCGGAATTTTTTTCCAGGGAGACTACATAGAGGTTTGCGTTCTTCTTCTGGAGCCTATTAAGGCGCGGGAGCGTCTCGTCAGTCGATCCGTCATTGACAAATATGATCTCGTACGCCTCTCCTAGAGGCTCAAGCGTCTCTCTTATCCCCTTCTCTAACTGCTCTACAGAACCCTCTTCGTTATAAACTGGTATGACTACGGAATATTTTATATCCTTCACTTGTTTAGGTGTATCTCCTCTTCTATCGCGAAATTGTTCTGGAAACAGACGTCTTTTGTAAGCTGTGGTATCTTGAACTGTCCGTCGTGCGCTCCCGCGGCGACTTTACTCACGCGATAGTTATCGAAGTCGCCTCTTCTGACAATCTTAAGCACAGGATCGCCAAGCCTCTCGGATCTCCTCTTTGTATCGTACTCAATATTGAGCACCTTTATCTGGTCGTCTATAGACCTCAATAGATCCCTCTTCTTCTCTTTCTGATGAGCGTCTTTGAGCTGCACCAAAAAGACATAGCGCGGTATATCCGCCCATTCTATGCAGGCAGTAAAGAACTCCATGTTCACCCCAACGCTCTCGACAGCCTTCTTTACGGCTTCCGCGACATGTGACTCATAGAGCTTCTCTCCGGTAAGAGACGTCACGTTGAGCCCCTTCTGGACAAATTCTATCCTGGGGGTCTTATTGTGAAATCCCGTAACCCTGACAACATCGTCTATGTCATAACGATAGAGCCCCCCGGGAGTGGTTATTATTACAAAATACTCTCTGCCCACTTCGAGCTCATGGCAGAGGAGGGTCTTCTTCTCTTTGGCGTCTCTCTGCTCCCTGGGCAGGAATTCGTAAAAATTAGCCGTTACCGCGAGGATCCCGCAGCATTTGCAGTTATCTGTCGGTATAGAGCATCTCGCTTCGCTCGCTATATAACCAAAGTCCCTCATTGGGGTATTGCCGAAAAACTTGGGAAGCTCCTTAAGATACATGTCCATGCTTCCGCCTTTCCAGCATTTTATCAATCTCAAGTTTGGCCAGATGTCGATAGGCAGGAGCGCGCCCTTCTCTTTTAATATATTTTTAAGGAAAGACGCTCTCTTTGGGTTGGGTCGGAGCCTCTTCTCTATATCCCTTCTTATCTGGCCCTCGATCTCGTAATCCGCGCTTAATGTCCCTCTCTCTATGTCGGAGATGATCTTCTCTCTGAAGTTATCCAACTTGCGTGATAGCAATACCAAGGTGCTCGGGTTTAAAGTGGCTATAGCGGATATATCCTCTTGCGCGGCCAGCCTCAGTATGGAATAATATTTTGCCTCATACTCCTTTATCTCAAGAACAGAATAAGGAAGCGCGTATAATCTCCTGGCCATAGCGGGGATGTTCCTGTACGCGCGGCCGCTCTCTGACCCGCAAGGGATCCCCGTGTCAGTGCGGCTCTCGACCTCCGGGCTTACGATGGCCATTATCTTACCTTTAAAGAGATCGGGAAAATCCCGGAGTATACGATAGACCCATATATTCATTACCTCTTTCTTCTTCCTGGCAGAGTACTTAGTTATTGGTATGAATTTCGGTACACCGGTCGTGCCGCTCGTCCTCCCGAACATTATCGGATCATCTTTTGTCAATATGTTGGCCTCGCCCTTCATAAGCCTGTCCACGTAAGGGCGAAAGGCCTCGTAATCATTGATGGGGACCTTATCGCGGTATTCATCGATCGACCCTACGCGGCCAAAAGAGTGTTCTCTGCCGTATAGAGTCTCTCTGTTTCTTTTGATCAGGCTTAAAAGTATCTTCCTCTGGGACCCGGATGGTTCCTTGGTCGCCTTCTCGAAGAGCACCGCTCTCGGCGCCAGTATAGCCCTTAATATAGTGCATGTCATTTCCATGGGTTACCGCGCAAACCTTTCTCTCTCAATAATGTAGGCATTGAGGGCTTCATCTATAATATTCACCCCCAGCCCGGGGCCGTTTATATCTTTGAGTATGCCGCCGCGGCCGAATGTCATATCCTCTCTTGTAATGTCGCTCTTTAAGAGGAATCTTCCGTATCCCCCTTCGCAGAATGGGAGTTCTTTAAAGAGAGATGCGAAATGCCACCCGGCGGCCGACAAGAGGCCGCTCTCCCCTACCTGGCAGCCCATCTGCACGCCGATATTATGCCGGCGGGCTATCCCTGCTATCCTCAAAGAGTCTATCAAGCCGCCGCATTTAGATATCCTTATGTTGAACATCTTGCATGCGCCCATGCCGGCGAGCCGCTCCGCGTCATCGATAGAGCATAGGGATTCGTCCGCCGATATCGTCTCCGGCACCGAATCCGAGACCTTCTTGAGCCCCGCGTAATCATCCGCTTTTACCGGCTGCTCCACGGCGCTTATGTTGAATCGGCGCATGGCCCCTATCTTCTCTATGGCCTCATCGGCAGTCCAGGCGCAGTTGGCGTCCACGCGCATATCGGTCTTCTTCCCTAAGATCTTGCGGGCTATCCTGAGCCTGTTTATGTCGTCGCCGGATCCCACCTTGATCTTTACAAATTTAAAATCGTAGGCCTTAAAGGCCAGGCTCTTTCTTATCGCGTCAGGCAGGGTATCCGACTGCATGACGCCGGTGTAGCGCACCTCATCGCGCAGGCGCATCCCTATCACTGAGGATATGGGGCTCTTAAAGTACCTGCCGTACGCGTCCAATATGGCCAATTCCAAGACACACTTAAGCGCGCCGCTCTCGGCGCCTACGCCGTCAATAAAAGACGGCGTATCTCTATACTCTTCCACGCCGTAGCCCAGGAGCTTGCTGGGTATTATCCTCTTTAGCTCATCGATGACCGACTTTGTGGTCTCGCCCGTTACGTACTTGCGCGGGAGAGACTCTCCGTAACCTATGGTCCCGTCTTCGAGCTTGATCTTAAGAAATACACTGTCCGATACGGAGCGCGCGGTTATGGAATGCTTGAACTTCTTCCTAAGCGGTATGTCCACGCGCAATACTTCTGCCTCTCTTATCTTGATCTTCATGGCGTTCCCTTTCTGGGTGGGGGCGTTCTTTGAGCCTCTTTGGCATAACCGAACGCTACGCAAGTATTGAAATCGTAATAAGCGGGTAGGCTAAACTTCATCAGCAATGATCTCCTGGGGATGGCCTTTGCCCTGCCAATAAAACAACTTCCTACTCCCATGGAGTGCGCGGCGAGGGCCATGTTCTGGCAGGCCAGGGCGCAGTCTATTACCGTATTGCTGTATCTTGTGTCATTTGCCGCGAAGATGACAAGAGGGGCCCCGTGAAAGACGGTCTCTTCTTCCGAGGACGCGGTCTTTTTGAGGGCCTTTACGAAACGCTCATCGCGGAAGTCTTTCAGGAAAAACCTCAGTATGGGGGTTAGTCTGTATAAACCTTTAAGCCTCTTCCTAACTGCCAAAGAGAGCTCTTTTATGGCGGCCTCTTCGCTAACTACCACGAATCTCCAAGGCTGCCTGTTCAACGCGCTCGGGGCGAAGCTTCCCGCCTCCAGTATCTTCTTTATTACTTCTTCCGGAATACCATCCTGCCGGAAATCTCTTACAGAGCGACGGGATTTTATGTTCTCTATAACGAGATTTTCTCCTGCTCCATCCATGCTTTAGTCCTCTTTAAGCCCTCCATCATATCTATCTTGGGCCTATAGCCTAGATCCCTCTTTATTTTCGATATATCGAAATCCAGATTAAGGCTCAAAAACTTCATCCTCGTCTTGTTTAAGAGAGGGGGCTCCTTGGCCTTTGTGACCCTGGCGAAAAATTCAAGGATTCCGCAGAGCGTATACGCTATATTTTTTGGAACGTGCTTGTCCGGCCTTTCATATCCCCACAGATCGGAGACCATATTTACTACATCCGTCATCGTCATCCCGCTCTCGTTTGTTATATTATAGACCTGGTTGAGCGTCTTCTCGGAGTTGGCGGCGTCGACTATGGCAGAGGCGAAGTTCTCGACGTATATCATATTCACTTTGTTTCTCCCGCTACCCACGAACATATACTTGCCCTTCTTAAGGAATTCCACCATCCTTGGTATTACTTTATCGTCCCTTGGGCCGAATACGAAACCGGGGCGCAGAACCGTAAAAGGCAGGTTGTTCTTCTTGGCAAATTCTGTGACGAGGGTCTCCGCGTCTATCTTCGAATCTGCGTAGACGTCCCCCGTCTTTGGCGCGGGAGGATCGGATGGGGTCTTGTGATGGTCGCGCATACCCAGCACAGCCAGGCTGCTAACAAAGATAAACCTCTTGACCTTTTCGCCTAAAGAGGCATTGAGGAGGAACCTCGTCCCATCCACGTTTATCCTGTAAGCATCCTCACGCGGTACCCAGTCGCCCACCATCGCGGCCGAGTGAAAGACCCTGTCGGCCCCTTTGACCGCTAAGCTTATAGATGCTGCATCGCTAAGATCCCCATAGCAGAGCTCGACACCAAGGCTCCTCAAAAACTTCGTATTGCTCGTCCTTCTGACGAGGGCCTTTACGCGTTCTCCCCTCTTTACCAGTTCCTCGGCTATAAAGCTTCCTATAAAACCTGTACCGCCTGTGACCAGATTATTCATCCTGTTAGACCTCCGTCTAGTACCATTGTCCTGTCAGATCCCTGAGGTCTAACAGGGTTCATCTATAGTTTCTCCTTCCTCGCCTCGGCTACCGTCAATAGGAGCGGCGCTATGGGGTTGAACATCTTCTGATGGATCCTGCCGTATCCAACCGAGTGAAGAAGGTCTTTAAGCTCGTTGCCGTACATATGATAGACTTGCCTCTCGACAAACTCTACTACTGAGAATATGATATTGCCCCACCATGTATCGCGCGTTCCGTCGACTATCATCAACTTACCTCCATCTTTTAACACCCTCTGCATCTCGATAAGGGCCCCTCTTTGATTAGGGTAGTGGTGGAAGGAGTTGGAGCATGTGATAACGTCGAAGGTGTTCGATTCATACGGCAGGCTCTCGACATCGCCCACCTTAAATTCTATAGATCCGTCCTTTACCTTGGCCTTTGCCTTGTTTATCATGACCTCGGACAGGTCTACACCATGTATCCTGAAATTGCTATTTATTTTCTGAAGCCTTAGAGTGAACTTCCCGGTCCCGCATCCAACATCGAGCACGGTGCTCTTATCCTTAAGCCATGGGATCATCACCGTGTAGAACATGTCGTGTGATGTGTTAAAGATCACCCGCTGGAGTATTGACTGATCATAGACCTTCGCCCACTCATTGAACCTTGTTCTGTGCCTTGCCTTTATCTCTGTACTCATTTCACCTCTCCTGTTTTTCTGAGTCTTTTAACAACAGCCTTTATAAGTATCAACTCCCCTACTTCGTTCTTATCAAAATAAGTATGGCCGATCCATTGTAAAAGATACCCAAAAAAGAGATTTGCCGCCCCCGCCTTCCAGGCGCCGGTACATATCTGGTATATCCCCAAGAAAGCCAACGGGACACCTATAATGTGCAATACTCTATCGACTCTATTGCGGTGGCGCGATAGATAATCCACCACAAAAGCCTTTATTGGTTTATACATATTAGTTAGTAATTATACCATAAGGGGGGCTGAATATCAACTTAAGAAAAAGATGACGCCAGGGGGCTTGCCTCTACATATCCTAAGCTTTTCGGTGTTGCTTGCTCGACCGATTTTTTTACCCGTGTCCTACTTCGCCGAGCTTATTGAAAGATGTAAGATTGGCTTCGTAGGGACTATCCCTCCGAAGCCCAATACATCCATGAAACTCTTTTATGGGCGAAGGAGGATGCTTATGGACTTACGTTTTGAGCCTCGCGCATGTAAAGCAGAAGCTCAAAACGCCCTATGTCTTGCTATAGCAGAGCAACGTAACAATAACGGCGCTCACTCGCTTGCCTAGTAGCTACAACACCCAATCAGAGTGAAGCGCCCTCATACGCTCATTCGCGTTAGTGCGTATGCACTACACAATACAGGTACAAAATTACAAAGTGTAGTCCATAAGCACCTGTATCCAAGACTAGAATGGCCAAAAAAATCTAATCTCTCGCAAACAACACCGAAAAGCTTATGCAGCATAAAATTTATGCTGAGGCATAATATAGCTATGCGTAGCATCATAAAGCGATGTCGGGGGTCCGCCGGAGCGAATATCTAAAATCGCGCATACCTTATCGCGCCTCCAAGATTATATCCTTTTTAGGATAATGCGCGATTTTAGTTACAGCGACCCTGCTCAATCTGAAAGATTGA
>JBDRDE010000093.1:0-5416 GCA_043821065.1 Candidatus Omnitrophota bacterium | reverse complement strand
AACCAGGCTTAACGATAAAGAATGTCTTTTGGCCCTTGCCAGTTCCGCTTCCAGCCTTTCAACGAGGTACCTATGGTTATGAAGCCCTGTCTGGTGGTCTTTCAGGCTAAGTTCTTTAAATCTGTTTAATAATATTTTATTGTCGCGCGCGAGCCTTTGCATACCAAGCGCCTTTTTTATGTACACTAATACCTCATCCATGCTGAACGGTTTCTGTATATACGCAAAGGCCCCTTTGTTTAAAGCGGATACGGCGCTTTCCATGGACGCACAGCCGGTCATCACTATCGACATCGTCTCCTCATGCGCCTCTTTTATCGTATTCAATAATTCCAGCCCCGAGCGGTCAGGAAGCCTGAGATCGAGCAGCACTATATTGTAAAAACTCTTTTTTAATTCCTTCGCGGCAGTGTCGGCCGTGCCGGCGCCCGTCACCTTATAGCCTTCTTCGGCCAAGATATCGCCCAGAGACTCCCGCATTCCCTCTTCGTCATCAACTATGAGTACGTTGATATCATCCACTTTCAGCCTCTTTTTTTAGTTATCTCTTCTATGACAGCCAAAACTTTTTTAGGATCGAACGGTTTATAAAGGCATGTGTAGGCGTTATTCCTCAGGGCCTCCTCTATTAGATCTTTCATCTCCTGGCGGTAGGCAGTGATCATCACTGCTACTATCTTTGGATTGATCTTTTTAAGGGCCAGGTAGGTCTCAAGGCCGTTTAAGATCGGCAATTTCATATCTATGAATACGATGGCCTCGGGCCGTTTTTTAACGATCTCGATAGCCTCCGGGCCGTCTTTTGCCAGGACAACGGCGCACCCCTTGCTCTCCGCTACATCCTTTAATGTTTCCCGGGTATTAGGATCATCGTCAACTACCATAACCAGGCACCCGTCTTTTTTGGCGGACTCCATCATGCTTATGACCCTATCTATATCAAACGGCTTATGCACCACTCCGTAAGCGCCCTCTTTTAAGGCGTCGGCGATAAGTTCCTCAATGGAAAATGCGGTCATCAGTATAACTCTGGTTTCTGGTGCGATCTTCTTTATCTTTTTATATGCCTCCACCCCGTTCATGGCCGGAAGCTTTATATCCATAAGGATGATCTTAAAAACCTTTTTTTCTGCCATCTTTACGGCGTCTTCACCGCTATTTACAACGGTGGTTTCATAGCCTGTTTCACTCAGAATATCTGATAGGCCGTCAGCGAAGAAAAGGTCGTCGTCCACTATCAGCACCTGTGTCTTGTCGCTCATCCCGCACCTCCTCCGGTAATAGGCAATCTTATCACAAATTTCGCGCCTTTCCCATGATCACTTACGGCCCTTATATCGCCTTTATGCAACATGATGATGCTCTGGCAGATCGATAAGCCTAGGCCCGTCCCTTTTGCCTTCGTGGAAAAGAGCGGCTCAAATATCTTCTCCATGTCTTCCTTAGATATCCCCGGGCCTGTATCAGCAAAAGTGATCTCTATAAAATCATTCATTTCTACGCTGGCAATAGTGAGAGATCCGCTTTTGCCCATGGCCTGTATCGCGTTTGTAATAATGTTAGAGAAGACCCGCATAAGCTGATCGGGATCTACGGTTATGGCGGGCAGCTCCCGGCCAAGCTTCAGCTCCACTGTTATATTGCCGGGGATCCTGCTCCTCTCAATGGATCTCTTTATGATATCATTAACTTTGTGCTCGGATAATACAGGCTCTTTGAGCCGGCCGAATGTCAGGATGTCATCGATGATCCTGTCCGAAATGCTGATCTCTTCTTCTAATATACTCAGGTGTTTTTTTACCTTCTCGTCTGTCAAGGCCTGGCCCAGCCTCATCTTTAAGAAATATATGGAGTTTCTGATAACGCCCAGAGGGTTTCTCAATTCGTGGCTTACCGCTCCGGCCAGCTTTCCCAGGACAGCTAATTTCTCTGAGCGTACAAGTTTTTCCTGGGCGTCCTGTAGCTTCTTGGCCTGTTCATTCAGATCCTCGATCATATATAACATGGCGGTCTGGCCTTCGGTCAACTCTTTGGTCCTCTCCCTGACTTTTCCCTCCAGGGCATCATAGGCCATCTTCTTATCTACGATCACTTTCATCTCCCTTAAGCAGAAAGTGATATCCCCGGCCATCTGTTCGAACAAGGCCTGTTCCTCGGGGTTTACTATAAATTCCTTCGGCGCGGAGATGACAAAGATGCCAAAGATATTCCCCGCTATCTCAAGCCGTACCGCCATTATGCCTTCGTTGTCTTTCTCATTAAGGATAGGGCAATCTCTGCATTCATTAAAGGGGTCCTTAAAAACCAGCACGCCCGTCTGAGACATGGTCCTGTTCCAGCAGTTTTGGCACTCTCCTTTCTTCAAGCGCTTGATCACTGTGGTAAAACCCTCTCCCAATCCCGACTGGCTGTAACTTGTAAATCTACCATGCTCGTCCGAAAGAACGATCCATGCGGTTCTGTAACAATCCCTTTCTGTAAGGGTGTCGCAGATAAGCTGAATGGTTTTTTTTGGGTCCTTCTCCCTGAGAATGAGCTGAGTCACATTTTTCGCAGAGTGTAATACGGTGGCAATACGCGCCATCTTATCTTTTATTCTTTTCCTTTCTGTAACATCCTTAGCGATCGCCTCAACAACCTTTTCGCCGGTCACATTGTCCATGACTATAAATGAGTTGTGTATTACCCACCGGTCGTCTCCTTTTAGGGTCTTGAAGTGATACTCAAAATCATGGATCTCTTCATTTTTATCGATCATGCTCCTTAAGGCTCCGGGGACTTCAGTATAGATAAGGACATCTTTTAAGAGCTTTCCGGTCAATTCCTCCGGCAAGCAATCCAGGTCGAGCACTTTAACAAAACCCGCGTTGGCGAAAAGGATCTTCCCGCCATCAAATGTATACCTGTAGATCGCGTCTCCGCTAAACTCTACCAGCCTGTTATATAAGCTGCCCGCCGCGTGAGAGCTGTCAGCGATCTTTTCGGCTTTTTGTGATCTTCGCATACGTTTATCTTCTTCCATCCGGTACCCGTTAAGACGATCCTTAAAAGATTCCTTCTCTATCCATTATCTTATATATACGGCAATAGTTTTTATAGATCTCTTTATACGCGGCTGAATCTCTCTTATCAGGTCTATATCTCTTTTTGACCCTGACCATCTTTTCTGCCGCTTTATTCATAGAATCAAAGATCCCTATCCCGTATCCGGCGAGCATTGCCGCCCCCAGGAGCGACGCGTGGGGATTCTCGAGTGTAGAGACCTCTCTGTGGTAGATATCCGCCTGGATCTGATCCCACACACCAATACTAGAGCACCCCCCTGTCAATCTTATCTCATTGATCGAAACGCCCAGCGCGGTAAAGAGATCGAGTATCTGTCTCGTTTCAAAAGAGACTCCCTCTATGATAGAGCGGACAATAGAGTGCCTGTCATGGACATGCCTCAACCCTAAAAAAACGGCTTTGGCCCTGGGGTTCCAGTTGGGCGCCGAGGCGCCGGCTAAAAAAGGAAAGAAGAATGTCCCGTTAGAACCGGGGCTGATCTTGGAAACATTGTAAAAAAACTTATTTGAAAGATCTTTATTATCATTGATGATCTTTCTTATCCAGCCCAGGCTCGCCCCGGCTGAATTCTGCAGCCCCTCGAACTCCCAGCTGCCTTTCATGGCGTGCGCGCAGTAGGAGATGCGCATCGCGGGGTCCTTTACCGGCCTATCCAGATAACCCAGGGTCACGCCGGCTGTGCCCAGTGTGATCTCAACGATCCCCTTCTTTACACATCCCGCTCCCAAGCCCGCGCACTGCTGATCGCCTCCACCCGAAATAATGGCTGTCCCTGGGGCAAGCCCGCATATTGCAGATGCCGCGCTGGAAACGCTCCCCAAGGCTTTGCCTGAAGGCACGAGATCCGGTAAAGCGTCTTCTTTTATACCGGAAGCCTTTAGTATATCTCTACTCCATTTCAGGCCATCTACATCAAGCATGCCGGTCAAAGAAGCATTCGAGTGGTCCAGGAAGAAACCACCGCATCCCAGCTCTTTCAAAATAAGATCGTGGATGAGCGCAAAACGCCTGGTCTTTTTAAAAAGGGCCCGGTTGTTCTTCTTGATCGACAGGATCTTGGCCAGGGAGAAGACAGGATTATTGGGTACTCCAGTGATTTTGTAATACTTTTTATCATTAATATTTCCGCGAAGCCTGCTTGTCTCTTCATCGCCGCGCATATCCTGCCATGAGATGGCATTTGCGATGGGCCTTTTGTCATGGCCGATCGGGATGACCGTGGCTCTCTGGCTTGAGAGAGATACAGAGACTATGCGCTTGGGGTCGATCTTTGATCTGGCAACCGCCTCTTTTAGAGAGCCGAGTGCCTGTCTTAGGATCAGATCCGGGTCCTGCTCGATACGGCCGTCTTTATGATATATGCACGGGCAGCATCTTTTTACAAATGCCTCTACCTTGCCATCGGGCCTGAACACACCGGCCTTTATCTCTGAGGTCCCGCAATCCAGCGCGGCCAGGAATACCTTCTTCATTAAGATCTTCCTTTAAGGCGATCTAGCTCTTCGCGTAATTCCTTCATCCTGATTTCCCGTCCGATGGTCGCCTTTCTGAATCGTTCGAGTTCGGCGAGTTTATCCTTGAGCTCTTTTGTCCTATCATTGACGATCTCTTCCAGGTTCTCAGAGAGCAGGCGGTACCTCTCCTCACTCTCTTTTAATGTGTCTATATTCTCCCGGATCGACGTGTACATGGTGTTAATGCTTTCGGACAGCAGCTTTGCTTCCAGGCTTCCTTTTGCATCCACCTTCTGGTGCATTCCTCCGTGCGCGACGCGCCCGGCGAAAGCCGCTATCTTTGATAAAGGCCCTGAAAGCAGCTCGGAGAGCTTCATGCTGACCGCGACCCCTACGAAAAGTACCAATAAGAACATGGCTGCATACCGGACCATCGTACCCCTGAGAATGCGAACAACATCGTTGATGGCCATGCTGGCGCCAAAACAGTGGGGCCTGCCGTCCGCGCTACTATATGGAACAAGGACCATCCTGCCGTGGCCCCATTTATTGTGGAACGAGGAAAAATCGGGCTTCATAGTATCGAAGGCTGTGTCAAAAGACCGGGGGTCTCTGTGAATTTCAAAAAAACCCGCGTGGTCCTTTTTTGTCACATCCTTGCCGGGAGATGTTGAAGTGGTAAATACGATATCCCCATTTACGACCATGCAGCTCCACAGGTACTGTAGGCCTAACTCCCGGCAGAGGTTGTTATTCCTGCTCACAATAACCTTGTCGTATTCCTCTTGAGAGAACGAATCCCGGTTAAGACCGTCATGATAATTTTCGCCCACGATAACACGCAGGCTCTTAGCGGCAGCTATGAGGTTGCGGTCGATACCGCGAAGAAAGGCTCT
>JBDRDE010000092.1:0-2347 GCA_043821065.1 Candidatus Omnitrophota bacterium | reverse complement strand
GACTTACGCGAGCGAGCGTATGAGGGCGCTTCACTCTGATTGGGTGTTGTAGCTACTTGGCAAGCGAGTGAGCGCGTATGTCATATTATGTCGTTTTACTCACAGAAAGCCTATAGCGCGTTTTGAGCTTCTGCTTTACATGCGTGAGGCTCAAAACGTAAGTCCAAAAGCACGGCTAAAAAAATCGTCGAGCAAGCAATACCGGAAAGCTTCACCTGTTGCCGCCGCAGAAGAAGACCTGGTATGTGGCGCGGATCCCGCCGAAGCGCTTCAAGTACGCGCGCTCCAGGCCCTCCATCCTCTTTCGCGTCCATACGGCCCCGTTATTGGCGCCCCATCCTCTCGTGCCCGTAAATCTTATTGTGTCGAGGAGCTCCTTAAGAGATGAGTAGCTTTCCTGATATCTCCGCTCTTCGATACTGACGTTCCTGAAAAGGCGATTCATCATCCTGCCAAGATCGTCTGCCCCGACAAAACAGGATGCGCTTACGCGGGCCTCTTTACCGAATATCTCTTGCATAGCTGTATTGAGCTCGCAAAATGTATCCCGCCCGAATATGGAAAACCAGATCATGCCGTCTTCCCTGAGCATGTGGCGGTAAGAAGCCAATGACCTATCCAGGTCCTCCATCCATTGCAGGGTGGCGTTGGAGCTTATAAGGTCGAATCTCTTATCCAGCGCTACCGTCTCCGCATCCTCTTCAAGGAATTCTATGCCGCCGTCTCTCAGTTTGGCTCGCGCTATCTTCAGCATATCGCGCGATATATCCATAGCCGTGATCCCTGCGTAAGGAAACTTGGTCTTAAGGAGTCTCGTGAAATTACCTGTCCCGCAGCCTATATCCAATATGCTGCCAAAACTTTCAGGTCCTATCTTGCATATAAGCTCTCGAGCGCATAGGTCCTGCACAGCGCAGTAGTCATCATAGCTTTGGGCGTACCTGGAAAAGTTCTTTGCTAATAATATCTTAGACATCAGAGAGGCTCCTTATCAAGAGAGGATTCCAGGAAAGGCGCATGGCCTGAATTCTCCACTATCCTTAACTGGGCCCCTTTCATCCTGCCCGCTATCGCGATAGCCTCTTCTACCGGGGCTATGCGATCGTGCCTTCCGTGGATCATTATTACCTCTCTAAGACCTTTGAGATGTTCCGTATCCGGCCTTGCGTTACCGATATACTCCAGAGAATCCAAGAGCCCTTCTAAAGAGAATTCATTTAAATAGTTCTTAAAGAGCCCCTTCTTAAATACTGATAACTTGCCGGGATCATGGAAACACTGTAAATAGAACTTATACAGGCACGCGGCCTTGCTCCTCTCAAGGGTCTTCCTCAGCTTGGAGATCTCCTCTGTCCTGTACTTCTCTCTTATGCCTATCATGATGAGGCTATCTACCAGGCCGGGATGATCGATGGCAAACTCCTGCGCGAGAAATCCGCCCAGGGACCATCCGAAGAGAGAGACCTTCTTTATCTTCTTATCTTCTATAGCGGCCAAGAGGCTCTCTTTGAAATCATGGTGCGTAAACTTTTTAGGGATCAGATAGTTATAATCCAGGTCGATCCCGTCGAATATCCTGGCGTCAGATGCCCACCCCGGGATCAGCACAATGGTCCGGGCCGCCTTTCGATCTATATAATCGAATCTATTCGTAGAAGGCGCGTATCTCATCCGCAAGCCCTTTTAAGATATCTTTTGTATGGTTATAGGTTAAAGAGAGCCTGATCCGTGATCCGCCTTCCGGGACAGTAGGGGGCCTTATGGGAAGGGCCCAGTATCCGGCGTTTTTGAGGCTGCCGCTAAGGCCTTCTGCCGCCTCTTTATCCCCTACGATCAGAGGGATGATCTGCGAAGAGCCTCCCACTTTAAGCCCTGACCTTGACAATTCCCCCCTTAAATACGCCGCATTCTCTAGAAGCACCTTCCTGCGCCAGGGCTCTTCTTTTATGATCTCGACGCTCGCCCTGTCAACGGCTACGGTCGATGGCGGAAGTGCCGTAGAGTATATAAAGCTCCTGCAGAAATTGATAAGATACTCGATCACCTCTTTTGTGGAGGCGAGATACGCCCCGAACCCTCCCAGCGCCTTTCCAAATGTGCCCATTACAAGATCTACTCTCTCTTCAAGGCCATCTTCCTCAACAAGGCCGCTTCCGCGGGCGCCGAATATCCCAGTAGCGTGGGCCTCATCCACCATCATCCTGCAGCCATACTCCTCTTTTAGTTCTACCAGCTCTTTAAGGGGGGCCCTGTCGCCGTCCATGCTGAATACAGACTCTGTGATGATGAGGGCTTCCTTAAATCTCTCCCTCTCTTTCTTGAGCATATTCTCAAGATGTTCGGGATC
>JBDRDE010000091.1:0-2716 GCA_043821065.1 Candidatus Omnitrophota bacterium | reverse complement strand
GTCCTTTGTGGGCTCTTGATTATCGCCTCTTAAGCTCGTCACAGAGATCCTGCAAGGCCCTGTATCAGAACTGGCGGATATATTATCTAAACCGAGAATAAGATTCTGGCTCCATTCGTTGACCCCTTCGGGAACATAAGGAAAGTATCCGGGTGATAAGTAATGGAGCGTAAAACCTTCTTTGCGAGCGTGAGCAGATCTCCGTAATTTGTAAAACTCTTCGTAATATTTGGCGGCCATACGATCGACTGTAAATCTCTGTGACAACGAAACAGCGTTCGTGTCGTATCCCTGTGCGGTCCTGTTCTCTTGAACGCTCAAAACCGCCTCGACATACTTATCTACCTTTTCCGCATCGTTTAGTCCCGCAACCGATATCATTATGCCGCTCGAGATCCCTTGCCCCATATCGCTCATTACCTCGGGCGCGGCCCCGCTATTTGGCGCAACAACCGGCACGCCCAAGCGCATCGCTTCAAGCATAGAGAATCCAAAGGCCTCGTTCTCCGATGGAAACAGACAGACTCTTTTATCTAACGGATATAACTCATAAATAGCGCGCAAATTGGAGAGATCATATGAACCGCGGAAAGCTACAACACCTTCTAAACCAACCTCTTTTGCCAATTCTGCCAGACGCTTTTCATAAAGGCGTGGAACAGGCGCCCCGCCATAGATCTCCGCCAAAAAACTCTTTTTATTAGCTCGATAATGCTTATTGAGGCGCGCGGCGGCCTGTATAAATAGTCCCAGGTTTTTAGCCTCACTTATACTCCCATGGTATGTCAAAACCAGATCGGGATCCTTGGCGCGCGCTTCAGACCGCATCTTCTCAATGGTCGCCGCCGCGCGCTCTCTATTGATAGCCCTCGCGCTGTCATCCTGGATTAAATTGAGCAAGGTGTTAATAGGCGTAGATGGATTTATAGACGTGACCGCCTCGACTTCACGCAGACGGAAATTTCTTATAGAGGCGAGCCTCGCCAGTATATATGGCGGGGTATTTCTATTAGCGCCGAACGCCATGAGGTAGAACCACCCTATATTTTCTATATCACCTCCGGCTTCTTCAAGCGCATTTTTGAACCTGTCTTCAATATAGCCGGTGTCGGGCGTGTTCCACAAGACAAAGAAATCGGCCAAGAAACCGGTCTTGACCTCTTCATGGGTATATAACGGGCCTACCGGATGCGCGTCATAACCTAAAAACGGCCTTAACGCGCGGTCCTCGACACTGCGCACTATCTCGTAAGAGTTCTCTCGCAGCCTTTCAAACTCGTTTGCCGGCATAACAGGAGCAAGGGCCTCTTCCCACTCTTTCTGGTTCAATATCTTTTTGCCGGTTACGAGCCGGACATATACCAAAATATTCAAGACCTTTAGCAGCCGCGCTGTTTCTTCGTCCGTAAAATACCCTTCATCCCGCAATATTCGCAGGGCGTTATCGATAATCCCTACCGGTTCAAACCGAGCGTGGAACCTGGCAAGTTCATACAGGAACGTGAAATCTATAAAACCCATCCTCATGGTTTTCATATTGACTATTCCCGAACGGGCCGCGGCGCGATGCGCCCCGCTCATCAAATGGAAGAACGCGATATTGGCGTTATAATCATAGAAAGAGTCGAGATAGCCGGTGACTCGCTCATGAAGCTCTTGTGATAATGCTGTATTGCCGGCAAGATGCCTTGTATGGACTAACTCGCTTATATCCAGAGGGTTCAGGCGCGTCTGTTCGATAGCTTTCGCGACTTCGCTAATCTTGCTCAAGTCGTGCATATCGAGCCTGTCATGGCCGCTTGCGCCATTCGGCGTAACGCTTAGAAGTATTTCATTCAACTCTCCTTTTATCTGCCGAACTATCGCCTCATCCGTGGATTCAGGGACCAATAGAATAATATCTATATCGGAGGAGTTACCATACATCATCTGCCTGCCCAGCCCGCCGAAACCCACAATCGCTGCGTCTCTTATGCACTCCCCGTGGATCCAATTTCGGGACAGAAAGTCAAATGTATCAGAGATAGCGCCGTCATATACTCCGGATATATCGACTGCCGACACCCAGAGATCCTTATCAGATAAAAAGCTTTTTGGAATAAGCGCTTTTATCTTATCGGCTATCTCACTCTTCAATCGCTCTATAAAATCTGCCTTTATCTCTTCGTAAGATCGACTGATCTCCTCCGCCGCACTCGATGTCTTGGCATCGGGCTGATCAGTGCTATCGCCTGAAGCCCCGAATTGGCCACTATCGCGCTTAGCAGTATATTCTGCATACATAGCGATCGCCCAATCAACAACGCTTCTAACCTCATCCATGTGAGCCTGCGCGTACTTTTGAGCATATGACATTATCTGATCGATGTGGCTCGTCAAAAGATCCCTTTGCGCGATATACGCCTTCCCGCTCTCAGTC
Organism: Candidatus Omnitrophota bacterium; assembly: GCA_043821065.1. Taxonomy (GTDB): domain Bacteria; phylum Omnitrophota; class Gorgyraeia; order JABMRJ01; family JABMRJ01; genus JAZFTF01. The sequence continues at coordinate 297 of JBDRDE010000091.1, read as the reverse complement.
ACATAATATTCCGGATCAAGCCCTTTAGTTATATTATCTATCAGGATCTGCAAGCAATCGCCATCAGGAGCCCCCTTCATGCTCTTGCCTTTGGCGAACAAGGCTTCACGGCGCCTTTCTAAGGTTAACTGTGGATTAAAGAAAGGCGTACCCAATTGATCTATACCAACTAAGATTATATCTTCCAGATCTATGGCCTCATGTAGGGTGTCCGCGTCTCTAACAAGATTTGCTTCTATAAATGCATTAGCGTCAAAATTATCGCCCCTATGATGTTCGACTGCATGGGCCACGATG
>JBDRDE010000090.1:0-10329 GCA_043821065.1 Candidatus Omnitrophota bacterium | reverse complement strand
ATTATCATATCCGCCCCCATCGCCTTAGCCACCGATACAGGTACACTGTTCATTATCCCGCCGTCCACGAGGAGTCTCCCGTCTATCCTGACGGGGTTGAATAAACCCGGCCACGAGCAGCTGGCGCGGACTATCTTGATAAGGTCTCCTGAGGTGTGAACCACCTCTTCGGCCTTTTCGATATCCGTAGTGACTATGGCAAAAGGCGTGTGCGCGTCGAGGAACGTCTTATTCTCCAGAAGATTTCTTAAGACATTTTCAAGTTTTGCCCCTTCTATGAGCCCCTGGGACGGTATTGTGGGGTCGAAGAGGTCGGTCCATGATATGGTCGTGGCCTTCTTCTCTATTTCGGCAACGCCGTATCCCAGGCCGTACGCGGCCCCTATCGCCGCGCCCATGCTGGTGCCAATGACTAAATCTATCTTTATATCCTCTCTCTCGAAGACCTTCAGCACCCCAATATGGGCAAGCCCCCTGGCGCCTCCGCCTCCCAATACAAGTGCGATCTTCTTAGGTTTAGAATTAAAAAAGCTCATCATAACTCCTATGTTACCAATATGCCGGCATAACCGACAACACTTGAATAATCGCCAGACGCATCTCCGCTGGTCTTGTAATCCACAAGCTCAGCCGTTTTCGCACCCAATCTCTTAAGAGCTGACAGCATAATTACCGTGGGCGCGTAGCCGCACATGCTTATATCGTGCGCACTGACCTCTTCCGCGAGCCTGTCTACATCCAGAGCCAATATTGCGTCGATCGCCTTTTTGTCTTTATCCTTAGCCGACTCTTGGCTTTCATAATGCGTCATATCGCTTGATGATATGACTATTACCCCTTTTTTGCTCTTTTCTATTGAATCCGCAAGCTCCGCGCCCACCTCTTTTAATGTGGCCAGGTCCGCTTGCGCTATCGCGATCGGCACAAACTCCAGGTTATTTCGCACGTGCTGCAGAAAGGGAAGCTGCACCTCTATAGAGTGTTCAGACGCGTGCGCGGATGGATCTTCTTCTATATGTTTGGAGTTCTTCAATATCAGGTTCGCCAACATCGTGTCGATCTTCGCATCGCCCAGCGGCGTGCGCCAGGATCCGCTCGTCATAATTGAAAATGGCGCCCCAATTCCTGTGTGGTTCGGGCCCAGGATCACGCAGGTCTCTTTAAGTTTTATCCGCGAGAGCACCTTTCCTGCGACCGCGCCTGAATAGAGATAGCCCGCGTGCGGCGAAACGGCGCCCAGGCACTCGTCTCTTCCTGAGCCGTCCATATATTTAGCGACTTCTTTAGAGAGGCCGGATCTGGAAGCCTGATAAAAACGTCCTGCCACAGAAGGCTCTCGCACGGTCATTCTGTCTCGCCGAATAACTTTTTGAGGTATTCGGCCCCCTTTTTTATGTCTTTTGCGTCAGCGGGAAACTGTACTTCCATTACTATATATGTATCTGTCTTTATATATGGTTTAAGTATTGAGAAATCGAAATCGCCTTGAAGCGGCGCCCTGTGATCGTCTATTCCTCTTATATCGTGTATATGTACGCCTATGAGCCGGCTTGAGAACCTGTCTAAAAAATCCTTCTTGTGGTTATATATCCCGAGGTTTTCAAAGAGCTGAGCGTGGCCGACATCGTGCCAATAGCCGATATGCCTATCTGTGAATTTATCGAGAAGTATCGCGATCTCATCCGGGGAAGGGATCTCCCTGTAGTAGTACCTGTTCTCTATGCCCAGGATGATATCTTTTCTCTTTGCGTATTCGATCAATTCTTCTACGCTCAAAACCGTCTTTTCAAAATATCGGGGAGCCTCTTTGGCCCTCTCCTCGGCCATCCTCTTCTTGACTCTCTCGCTGTATCTCTTGATATCAAGCACCGAGGCCAGTTTTCGCGTCCTGTCTTTTATCTCGACCCTGCCTAAGTGCAGTATTACGACGCGCCCGCCCAGTCTCTTAGCGGTGTCGATGGTCGTCTTGGTGGCCTCTACGGCCATTTTGCGCGTACTTTCGTCCTGTGAGGAGAGGGGATAATAATCGGGTGATGCCTCATCGGCGCCGGCACCCGCGGGCATAGGGCAGTAGTTGTGGACACTTGAGATCTCTATACCTTCTTTGCCCTTTATAGAGATAATATCGTAAATATCGTGTGAAGTCAAAGCAAAATTCAGCTCAACTTTATCGAAGCCCGCGTCTTTTATCTCTCTGATCATCGAGGCGGCGTCTGGCGCGGAGTCGCAGTTCCAAGCCGTAGAGAGGATCAGTCTGCTCAACCTCTTTACCTTTCGGTGAGGCTTTGCTTCGCACCCACCCCTTTTATAACAGTAAGCGTGAAGGTTTCTGGCTTCAAGTATCTTCTGGATGCACCAATTATCTCATTGTTGGTGACAGAGTCTATGTATTCCCCATACTTCTTATAATTGTCAAACCCGAGCCCGTACATCTCATCCAGCGCCGCGTGATGGGCCAGTGAGGAATTTGTCTGGAGACCTATCAGCAGATTGCCCTTGAGCTCGCTCTTGGCAGTCCTTAACTCTTCTTCGGTAAGCCCTTTTGTATTGAGCGCCTTGACCTGTTCTAGCAGTTCTTTTTTGGCTGTCTCTATATGTTTTTGGGTTGTGGCAGCGAAAGAGGCGAAGTATCCCGGGTCGACAGCAGGAATGGAGAAGGAGCCCACGGCGTAAGCGAGGCCCAGTCTATCTCTCAATTTGGCCGATAACCTTCCGCTGACCCCCGATAAAGCCGCGCTTATGAGTTGTAAGGCGTAACGGTCTCTGTTTTTTATGGTAGTGCCTTTGAAGCCCAAGACTACCAGGCTCTGTTCCTTTTGCAGGTCTAGCGTGTTTTCCGTTATGCCTCTTTGATCAGGCTCGACGACGCGGGTAAATTCAGGGGGCGGACCTTTTTCCAATCGCGAGAAGTCGTCAGTGAGCCTTTTGCGCAGCGACTCTTTGTCGATATCGCCGAAGATGGCGATGACCATATTGTTGGGCACGATGTATTTTTTATAGAACGCCTCCAGGTCGCTGCGCGATAGGCCCTCTACGCTTTCCGTAGTTCCTATATTTTGGAAACGATAGGGGTGTCTCTTAAACAAGGATTCTCTAAAGGCCTTCATGCCCGCGTTGTATATGTCATCATCGGTAGAATCTATAAGCGCTCTCACAGTATCTTTTTCTCTCTGCAGGATATTTTCGGGAAAAGCCGGGCGGAGGAGGAGATCCTCAAAAATATCGAGTCCTTTATCTATGTCTCTGCTCAACAGATCCAAAGTGAGTCCGAAGGTGTTATATCCGCTGAAATAACTTAAGCCCGCGCCCATGTTCTCAACAATTGCCGATATCTCGTTCTCGTCTCTCGATGCCGTACCTTTTAACATCATTAGAGACGTCATGTTGGATATGCCGGCGTTCTCTTCGGTCTCAGCCCTAAGGCCACCTTCGAAGCAGGCTAACATAGAGACCGAAGGAGTATCGCGCTTCTCCATAAGGAGACAGCGCAACCCGTTTGGGAGAGTGATCTTCTCTATTTTTGTCTCTTTTAGGGCTTCTTTTTCTTTAGCCGCCGGGCCATCATGTGAAGATATGGTTACCAGCGAGAGCGAGTCGTCATTTAAGTACTTTGACGCGACTTCGATGATACGGTCAGGCACTACCGCGGCGATCTTTTTTACGTAGTCTTTAGAAAAATTTACCTCGCCGGCCGTCATCTCGTTTACAGCGAGTTCCCCGGCCTGGCCTGAAAGGACTTCAAGCGAATAGACATGTTCTGCGATCACCATCGCTTTTACGCGTTCGAGCTCCTCAACATCTATCGCACCTTTCTTTATAATGTTAATCTCTTCCGAGAGCGCCCCAAGTGCCGCTTCCAATTTTTCTGGGTCGGCCATGCCTGAGATTATAAAGATACCCGGGTCTTTAGGGGTATAATTCCAAGCACCTATCGAATAGACCAGGTTCTTCTTTCTGTACAGGCTTAAGTTTAGCCTGGAGCTTGAGCCCTGCCCGAGTATTGCGGAGAGGACATCCAGAGCGGGCATATCCTCGCTGAAGATATCTACGCTCCTATACCCAAGGGCGAAGTAGGCCATCTCAAGGTCTTTTTTAATATGGAGCGTCCTTTTTGATCTCTGGGGGCTCTCTTCAGGCATAGCTTTTGGTTCAAGGGATCTCCTTCGGTATGGCAGAAAAGACTTCTTTACTTCGTTCAAGGCGTGGCTATATTTTATATCTCCGACAATAGCAAGCACCATATTATTTGGTACGTACATCCTGCTGTGGAATTTGGACAGGTCCTCAGCTGAGAGCTCTCTGAAGACGGATTCATAACCTATGACAGGATGGCGGTAAGGGTGCTTAGTAAAGACCGTGTTCCACAAAAGGCGGGATATGAGCCTCATCGGATCGTCTTTATTGAGCCGTATCTCTTTTAATATAACGTTCTTCTCTCTTCCGACATCACGAGAGTGCATCAAAGGGTTGAGCACGGAGTCGCTTAGAGCCTCCAGCGCTAATGGGAAGTTTTCTTTTGGGATGGTTATGTAGAACGAAGTATAATCGTAGGAGGTGCCGCCGTTTATAGTTCCGCCGTGCGCTCTTATCTCTTTCTCTATCCCCCCGGGCCTCTTCTTGCTCGCCCCTTTGAATATCATGTGCTCCACGAAATGGGCGATACCTGAACCGGAGAACTCTCCTTCCTGCGCGCTACCCGACGCGACCCTCAAGTCTAAAGAGACCAGGCCTGTCGAAGGAGCTTCTTTAATGATAACGACAAGGCCATTGTCAAGAACGGTCCTTTTAACTTCCTGAGAATAGATGTGTTGCAGCGGATCCGATCGATCTTCTGAGGCAGAAAAAGAAGGGTCAAAAAGGAGAGCCGCGAAGAGTATGAGGGTTAATAAAGGTCTTTTCACTATAAAGAAGCTAGCTTTTTCTCCTAGATTTAGACCGGGCTTCCCGCGCTTTTCTTCTCTTCATCTCGCTAGGTTTTTCGTAATGCTTCCTAGCCTTTATCTCTTTTATGATGCCTTCGCGCTCGATCTTCTTCTTGAATCTTCTGAGGGCTTTTTCAAGAGGCTCATTATTACCGACCTCTATTCTAGACATAAAGTATTCACATCCTTTTCTGTTTATTTTTGATGATTATACTATATGTATAACATCTTGTCAAGCTAGACTTGCTAAAAAGACTTATGTAATCAGTTTCTCTTAAAAGAGATATGGATCTTAAAGGCGGCCTGTTCAAGGTCGAGCTCGTTCGGGAAGCGCCTGAAAGGAGATGATTTGTAGATGCTGTCCAGGCAGAGGTCGTGAAGGGCGCTATTGCCATTTATGCTGCCTCCGATCACGCGCGCCGATTTGACGCTGCCGTTTAAGCTCAAGACAAAATGTAGAATAGCTTCCCCGTCACCCATGTAAGCGCCGTATTTTCTGTGGACGTAACGGCTGATCTTGTCTCTTATCTCCTTGAGGTAGTTCAGGGAGTCGGAGGTTCCTTTGAGGCTTGAAAGGGCATTGAGATCGAGTGCCTCATTTGCGGAAAATATCTTCTTTATCTCTTTTTCTGAGGCCTCGTTCTGATCTTTAGCTTCTTCCGGAGCTTTTTCCTGTGTTTCGGCTTCTTCTTTTATCGTATCATTTGTTTTGCTTGGGGCCGGAATATCTTTCTTCAGCGTGACTTCGGCGAGCGCCTCATCCGGGAGTTCTTCCTTAATAGCCTCGATCTCTTCCGTCTCTATGTAGGTGACCTCCATCTTTGTGTCACTCTTCTCAGTGTGGTGGCTGACAAACCCCGGGATCGGGCTCAACACGATGATGTGAAGGCCTATCGACATCAGGAGCGCGGCTTTGAACGGCTTGTTCAGCATATATATGTCCTTTAAACAAATATATCCCCTTTTTCAGTAAATGTCAATGCCTGAATAGGGTTCGGCTAAAACTTCAATGCCGCTCCTATTTCGTACGCCCTACGCGGCGCTGGATACAGGCTAATGCCAGTGCCTGCTGCATTTGTGACGCCATAGGCATTATATTTTCTATTGAGAGCATTGTTGACGGCAGCGAAGAGTGTGAAGTTTTTCCAATTGTAAGAGAGTTTTGTGTCTACTGTAGCATAGGAATTCATCTTCTGCATCCGATTTCTCTGGTCGCTTACCATATATCGCGAGCCTGTGTAGTTCAAGACTGAGGTCCAAGTCAGCCCTTTTATAGGAACTAACGCAATACCGCAAGCGAATCTATGGTCCGGCGCAAGCGGTATGTCATTTTCATCATAAGCCCCGCCCTCAAACTTAGATCTCTGAAACGTGTAGTTAGCAAAAGGCATGACCCTTGAGTTGTACGCATTCGCCTTGCCCTCAATCTCAAAACCATAACGCTTTGTTCTGGGAGAATAATTTGTGTTAGTTGGTGCTATATTGAGTGCGGGGATCCATGTAGGATCAAGGTATATTTCTTGTTTTGTGTCGATGAAGAACCAATTAGCGTTGACGCTGAGCCAGTCGAGGCTATTTTCTTTAATGCCGACCTCAATATTATGTCCTACCTGCTGTTGTATTTGGCGATTTAGTCCTCCGGCAACATTGCCGGTCCAGTCTATATATGTTGACTGATAGTATTCATCTGTTGCCGGGTATCTGTAAGAGCGTGACCAGTTTATGTATACTTGTGAAGAAGGATTATATTTATAGCCTCCACCCAATTCACATGCCCACTCGTTTATCTCAGTCTTGTCGTTATCAGTCAATTGCCCTTTTTGTGAGAATTTATACTTTACCCACTCGTACCTGTAGCCGCCGTTAAAGAGGAATCTATCCCAGAAGCTGATGCTGTCATATAGATAAAAGGCGCATGTTCTTTTGTTAACGTCTACATCGTTTCTTCCGGCAAAGAGGTCGCCGCTGATTATATTGTTTGTCGATATAAAGTGATCTGTGCCAACGATAAGGGCATTATTCACGTTACCGTCCACTATATTTGAATTCACTTCTACTTTAGGCTTTATGTTGCCGGAACTTATTGTAGTTGTAGTTACGCCGTACCAGTTCCAAGTGCCGTCCGCGTCGACGGCCTCTGTCGCTCTGCGTCTAAATGTCCCATGAACAGAACCGGTTATCTTGTGATTTTCCATATCAAAGGATATCTCAGGTTCAGCGGTAACATAAAAGTCCTCGGTCTTTGCCCAGGAATCAGGAAAAGACGTAGCCTTTCTGCCAAAAGCATTATATTGTGGCTGGCGCAACCCGCCTGGCAGGCCGTACTCGTCTTTATGGTATCCTGCTGAACTAGCGAAATTGAGCCAGTCAAAAGGGGTTAAGGTGACGCGTCCGAACCAGTCATTTGCTTTGAAACTGGAGTTTTCCCTATAGCCTTCTTGATCCCTGTGTTTATAACTTGAGAAGCAGCTGGCTATGTCATTGCCGTATTGAAGTGTGCCGTACTCGGTGTGATACATGTCACTTCCTAAAGACGCGCCCATGGTTACATTTGGTCTTCCTGTCCCGCCTTTTCTGGTGATGATATTTATCACTCCGCCAGTGGCATTGTCACCATATAGAACAGATGAACCGCCTTTTACTATCTCTATGCTCTCGATAGTGTTTAGATCTATCTGGGCCCAATCTACTCCAGACATATCTATCTGGTTCGTCCTTCTGCCATCAATGAGCACAAGCAGATTGGAATGGCTCGCTTCGCCAAAGCCCCTCATGTCAACAGTCGCACCTTTAGGGTTACCCAGGAGTTCAGAAACCGTAATTGCGGTTTCAGTGCTGAGAAGTTCGGTGAGTGTAGAAGCGCTCGAATTTTCTATATCCTCCCTACTGACAACAGAGACATTCTTGCTTATATCAGAAGTTAATTTTTCAGTTCCCCACGGGGTTACGACTATAGGATTTAATGTAAAATCTAGGACTTGCTTGATTATCTTAGCGGGTGTTTCCAGCGTCTTTGTGACCGCGTTTTCGGCCGTTTTCAGTATAGAGCCGCTCTTCTCCTCCTGCGGCTCCTCGCAGGCGGCGCGGGTCGCGCCGTGTAAAGCGGTTAAAACAAAAATCGTGACCAGTGCTATTAATTTCTTTTTCATCTTCTTCTCCCTCGAGAATGGTTTAGGGATCGATAGTCGTCCGGGCTCACCTTTATAAGGATTACCGTTGCGGGGCAGCGGAAGGGATTACACCTTCACTTCCTCTATCTTTCCCAGGTTCTGAAACAACGAATACATGTGGTCTTGAAGATATTGGATTATTCTTTACTACGACTAACGTCTTGTATACTTCTTCGATTATTTTGTAATCTATCACCTCCTCCGGTTTGCCCATCTTTCTCATAGTACCTTCATTGAGAAGTATGAGGCGATGGCAGTACTCGCTTGCAAGGTTTAGGTCGTGGAGCACCATGATGACTGTGAGGCCCAGCTCCCGATTAAGCCTCTTTATCAAATTTAATATCATTACTTGATGGCCTATATCTAAATGCGTAGTTGGTTCGTCCAGCAGCAGAAGGCTCGGCTCCTGCGTGAGCGCTCGGGCTATGAGGGCCAGTTGCCTCTCGCCTCCGCTTATCTCAGTCATAAGGTGGTCCTTTATCTTCAATGTGCCTGTCAACTCCATGGAGCGGCGAGCGGTATCAATATCTCTTTCATTCTCTATCAGTTGCAGCCTTGTGTGATGGGGGATCCTGCCCAAGAGAACATATTCCTCTACGGTCATTATAGCTGTTTCCGATCTCTGAGATGCCACAGCAACCATCTTTGCCAGCTCTTCCGGTTTTATAGACCAGATATCCCTCTGCCGAAACCGTATCGTGCCAGATATGGGCTTAAGGACTCTTGTAATGGCCCGGAGGAGCGTAGTCTTTCCGGATCCATTCGGGCCTATTATTCCAACGATCTCTTTATCTCTTACATTAAAGCTTATCTCTTTAAGAAAGAATGACGAATCGTAGCCGCAGGTAAGATTCTTTATCTCTATCATGACACGCTCCCAGCGGAGACCTTCTTTTTTGTCAAAGCGTATACAAAAAGGCCTCCACCCAATATCCCTGTTATTACTCCGACAGGCAATTCCATGGGAGCGATTATAGTCCTGGCCAGTGTATCGCACAATACAAGGAAAGTGCCTCCTAAGAGGTACGATGCTATCAATAGAACGCGGTGGTCTTTTCCTATGAACATGCGCGTTACGTGAGGCACGACAAGGCCGACAAAACCAATTATTCCGGCAAGAGAGACGCTAGACCCTGTGAGAACGCAGGCGAGTATCAGGAGATTTCTCTTTGCGCTCTCTACGTTTACGCCTAGATGTAGGGCTTCTTCGTCTCCTAGAATAAGAGCGTTCAAGTCTTTTTGATAAAAATATGAGGCCGCGAGACCTACTGTGGATATAATAAGCATTATCCTTATAAGTGTCCAACTTGGCTCTTCCAGCGAACCCATTATCCAGAATACGATACTATGCAGGTTTTCGAGGCGCGAGACTGCCATTATGAGCATAATAAGTGAGGAGGATATAAAGCTTATCATGACGCCGGTCAGAAGTAACCCCTGCATCCTCAATATTCCCCTTTTTGTGCTTAAACTGTATAAGAGTATTATTACCAAGGCAGATCCTGCCGATCCGGCTAAAGGATACCCGGCCGGGCCTGTAAAATTGGCCAACTTAAGAAGGATATGCAGCGATACGCCAAGCGCAGCTCCTCCTGAGATGCCAAGCGTATAGGGTTCGACAAGTGGATTGCGAAATATACCCTGCAATATCGCGCCAGCCAGGCTTAATGCGCCCCCTATAGCTAAGCCCAATATTATACGAGGAAGGCGTATGTGGAACAGTATGCTGTATTCAGTGGCGGTTTTTGATCCCGTAAGGATGCCGGGTATCTTGTTAATAGGGATTGAAGCGGAACCCACGGACAATGAAAATAGGCTCACCGCCACAAGCGCCGAGGTTATTAAGATTATCCACATGAGCCATTTATACAGTTTTTTATTCATTGTCAGGATATAATATCTCCACAGTATCCTCCAGCGCCGAGACAAAATTGCCGGGCGTGGCGCAGCAGAATTTGTACTGATCGACTATGTGTATACCAGATTCCTTCACGGCTTTTATGGTCCTGTAATTTTCCCAAGCTTTTTTTTCGCTTTCACCGATAAGGCCCATGGTGGCTATTAATATTACATCGGGGTCTTCTTTAACAACCTTCTCTCTTGAGTATAGCCCGCTTTTTGATCCGGAGGCGATATTTGTCCCTCCAGCAAATTCTACTATGCTATTTATGAAGGAGTCTGTGCTTGCGGCGAAGAGAGGCTTGGTTCCTATCTGTACAAAAACCCTGCGATTAGGC
>JBDRDE010000089.1:0-4933 GCA_043821065.1 Candidatus Omnitrophota bacterium | reverse complement strand
CCACTACTATCGGCAATTCTCTAAGGAGAATACTGATCTCTTCGCTTGAGGGCAGCGCCATAACATCGATTAAGATCGAAGGCGCCCAGCACGAATACGCTTGCCTGCCGGGCGTGCTAGAGGACGTCAGCCTGATAGTCCTCAACATCAAGAAGCTTGTTTTAAAGGCGCATTTTAAGAGCCCGAAGATCATATACATAAAGGTGGACAAGAAAGGCGACGTAACCGCTAAGGATATAATCACCGATGAGACAATAGAGATATTAAACCCTGACCTCCATATCGCAACATTGACTAAGAAAGCGAAACTCAATATAGAGATGGAAGTAGGCAAGGGTAGAGGATACGTGCCCGCTGAGAGAAACAAGAAAGAGGGCCAGGCTATAGGCGTCATACCTATAGATTCGCTCTTCAGCCCGGTGACAAGGGTCAGCTACCGCGCTGAGAATACCAGGGTAGGCCAGATCACAGATTATGACAAGCTGATCATGGAGATCTGGACGAACGGCAGCGTCTCCCCAAAGGATGCGGTTCTGTTCGCGTCTCATATACTACAAAGGCACCTAGATATATTTACAACATTCGGAAAACTACCTGAGGAAGAGGAGGCCACAGAGGAGTCGGCGGAAGAGAAAGAGCTGTATAAAAACTTCGCTATGCCGGTCTCCGAGCTTGAGCTCTCTGTAAGAAGCTCAAACTGCCTTAAAGAGGCCAGGATAAAGACGATAGGTGACCTGGTAAAGAAGAGTGAGATGGAGATGCTTAAGTACAGGAACTTCGGCAAAAAGTCTCTTGGGGAGATAAATAAGATCCTGGTCGATATGTCACTCTCCTTCGGCATGAAGGTGGACAAAGATAAATTAAAAAACTACATAAATCAAAAACAAGAGACCGAATAAAATGAGGCATAGAAAAAAGAGCAAGAAATTAGGAAGGATGCCTGCTCACTTGAAGGCCACCAAGAAGAACATGGCTAGGGCGGTCATACTGAGAGAGAGCATAAAGACCACAAAGACAAAGGCCAAGGTGGCGCAGTCCTTTGTGGAAAAACTGATAACTATAGCAAAGACTAATACCCCTGAATCGAAGAGGCACGCATTCGCGCTTTTGCGCGACAAGAGCTTGATAGAACTATTGTTTAATGAGGTCGCGCCGAGATTCAAGTCCAGGAACGGTGGATACACGAGGGTAATTCCGATGTATCCCCGTCGTGGAGACGGTTCACCGATGGCGATCCTGGAGCTGGTAGAAAAGAAGCCTAAGGTCGAACCAAAAAAGACAAAGTCCGGTAAAAAAGAGGTTTCAGAAACACCAAAGAAACAAGAGAAACCGAAAAAAGCAGAGCTTACGCCAAAAAAGGATGAAAAAGCAAAAGAGACCAAAAAGACAAAGAGCGAAGCAAAAGAAGAAACAGCTCCTGCAAAAACAGAGGAGAGGAAGATAGAGCCACACAAGGTCGATCCAGATCCGAAAGCGGGTGTCAGAGAAGAGATAAGAAGAGAGAAAGCCAAGAGAGAAGACAAGAAGGCCCAGAAGGGCAACATATTCAGGAACATCCGTAAATACTTCCGCCATAAGTCTCCGTAGAGAACGCTTTGCTTTTTACGAAAAATAGGCGAATTTTATTAAATTCGCCTATTTTTTTACTTTACATATTGGAGCTAATATGTTATATTTCTGTATAATTATATAGTATTAAAGGAGATAGAAACTATGGAGCTATCAAAGAGAGTGACGAACATAAAGCCATCTCTTACATTGGCCATAACAGCCAAGGCGAAGAGGATGAAGAAGGCTGGTATCGATATCGTCAGTTTTGGCGCGGGCGAGCCTGATTTCGATACTCCCGACCACATAAAGGCGAGCGCAATAAAGGCGATACATGACGGCTTTACTAAATATACCCCGGCATCAGGCACGCCTGAGCTCAAAGAGGCCATAGTAAAGAAGCTGCTAAGAGACAATGGCCTGACATATGATCCAACCAATATCATCGTATCCTGCGGAGCAAAACATACACTTTATAATATATTCCAGGCCATCTCCGACAGCGCGGATGAAGTCTTAATACCTTCGCCATACTGGCTAAGCTATCCCGAGATGGTATATCTCGCTTCGGCAAAGCCGGTCTTTATCAAGACAAAAGAGGAAGACCTCTTTAAGATCAGGCCCGTGGATCTCAAGAAGGCCATAACAGACCGGACAAAGGCCCTTATACTCAACTCTCCGTCAAACCCCACGGGAACGGTTTATGATGATAAGGAGTTGCAAGAGATAGCAGATATAGCTGTTTCCAAAAATATATTGATCGTGAGTGACGAGATATACGAAAAGCTTATCTATGGAGGCGGCAAACACACCTCCATCGCATCGATAGGCGAAAAGATAAAGAGCCTGACACTCCTTGTAAACGGGGTTTCAAAAAGCTATTCTATGACCGGATGGAGGATAGGATATATGGCGGGCAACGCAAAAGTCGTTTCGGCTATCGATAATATCCAAAGCCATTCTACATCCAATCCAACCTCTATAAGCCAGAAGGCGGCCCTAGAAGCGATAACCGGCGACCAGTCCTCTATAGGCCATATGAAAAAAGAGTTCGAGTCAAGGCGCGACTACATGGTAGAGAGACTCAATAAGATACCGGGCTTTTGCGCAACGCTTCCGCAAGGTGCTTTTTACACATTCTGTAATATTAAAGAGACCGGGTGCGATTCTATCGAGATCGCCAATAAACTGCTCGATGAAGCGAAAGTCGCGCTGGTTCCCGGCAAACCATTCGGATCAAATGACCACGTCAGACTGAGCTTTGCAACGAGCGCGGCTGAGATAGAAAAAGGCCTGGATAGGATAGAGAAATGGGTGCAGGAAAGACGATAGCGGAAAAGATACTTAGCAAACACGCCCGCCGACAGGTAGCAGCAGGCGACATAGCTATATGCGATGTCGATTTCTGTTTCGGTCAAGATGGGACGAGCTCGATCATCATAGACAGCTTCAAGGAGCTCAAGAACGCCAAGCCGTTCAACAAGAAGAAATTCTATATGGTCATAGACCACTCAGCGCCGAGCCCCAACATGGGTGTGTCCAGGATCCACCAAAAGATGAGAAACTTCGCTAAAGAGACCGGTGTCGGCATGTACGATATCGGAGAGGGTGTCTGCCATCAACTGATCCCGGAAGACGGACAGGTGGCATGCGGAGATCTTGTCCTGGGCGCAGACTCACACACTTGTACATACGGCGCGATTAACGTGCTCTCTACGGGGGTAGGGTCCACGGATCTCGCGATCACACTGGCGAGCGGTAAAAACTGGTTCCGCGTCCCGGAAACTGTAAAGATAATCGTAAACGGCAGCATACCCAAGGGCGTATATTCAAAAGATATCATACTCCATATTATCAAACTATTCGGGGCAAACGGCTGCACATACAAGTCTGCGGAATTTTACGGCAAAGCCCTAGAGAAGATGAGCGTCGAGGCCAGGCTGACAATATCCAATATGGCTGTTGAAATGGGCGCCAAATGTGGTTTGATGGAAGCCGACAAAAAGGTACTGGCATGGGTTAAGAGACACTCTAAAAAGCACCCGAAGCCTACTAGGGCCGACAAAGATGCCGACTACTCAGAGGTCAGAGAGATAGACATATCAAAACTCACCCCCCAGGTAGCGTGTCCACACGCTGTGGACAATGTAAAAGGGGTCGGTGAGCTTCGCGGCACAAAGATAGATCAGGCCTTCCTGGGCACATGCACCAATGGTAGGCTGGAGGATCTGCGGATAGCCGCTTTAATACTTAAAGGCAAAAAAATACACAAGGACGTAAAGTTCATAGTGACCCCCGCTTCTAAAAAGGTCTTCCTCGATGCTCTCAAAGAGGGGCTTATCGATATCTTTGTTACGAGCGGCTCTACAGTGATCTCTCCGGGATGCGGACCGTGCGTCGGCACACACTGCGGCGTTCCGGCAGACGGAGAGGTAGTCATATCAACGGCTAACAGGAATTTCAAGGGCAGGATGGGAAACCCGAGCTCATTCATATACCTGGCAAGTCCTGCAACGGTAGCCGCGAGCTCTCTGACGGGAAAGATAACCGACCCGAGGAGATATATATGAAACACAGAGGCAAAGCCCTGAGGCTGCCGGTAAACGACAATGTAAATACGGACTATGTGATATCGGGCAGGTATAAATTCAAGATAACCGACCCAAAAGAGCTTGCTAAGTACATATTCGAGGACATAGCGCCCGGTTTCTACTCCAAGATTGAGAAGGGTGACTTTCTCGTGGCGGGAGACAATTTCGGATGCGGCTCCTCCCGAGAGCAGGCTCCACAAACGATCAAGGCAGCCGGCTTGAACGCCGTGATCGCTAAAGGGTACGCCAGGATATTCTACAGAAACTCTTTCAATATCGGGCTGGCGCTTATAGAGTGCGATACCGACAGCATAGACGAGGGAGACCTTTTGGAGATCGATACTGAAGAAGGGACCCTCATCAATAAGACAAAGAATGTGAAACTCTTCTCTAAGCCTATACCTTCCGTGATGAGAAAACTCTTAAAAGACGGCGGTGTCGTAAAACATTTTAAAAAACACGGAGGATTCAAGTTTTGATTCTGCTTCGCCCATAAAAGAATTTCGCAGATGTTTTGGGCTTCGCAGGAATACATGTTTATAAGGAGGGTGAATTGAAACATAGAATTACGCTGATACCGGGCGATGGCATAGGTCCGGAGATAACAGAGGCGGCAAAAAGGTGCCTTGAGGCCACAGGCGTCAATATGAGTGGGAGATAGTCCACGCGGGCACAGATGTCATGGAGAGAGAGAAGACGCCCCTTCCTGAAAGTGTAATGGCGTCCATAAAGAAGAATAAGGTTGCCCTCAAGGTGCCTATAACAACACCTGTAGGAAAGGGATTTAGGAGCGT
>JBDRDE010000088.1:0-10683 GCA_043821065.1 Candidatus Omnitrophota bacterium | reverse complement strand
AGAATGCTGTCCACCTCGTCGACTATGGCGTAGTGAAACTCGCGATGGACCATGGTATCTTTATTGAACTTCATATTGTCCCTTAAATAGTCGAATCCGAATTCGTTATTGGTGCCGTAAGTTATATCGCATCCGTACGCGGCCTTTCTCTCCGTGTCCGGCATATCGTGACGTATCGCGCCTACGGTCAGTCCCAGAGACTCATATATGGGCCCCATCCACTCCCTGTCCCTGCGCGCGAGGTAGTCGTTGACCGTAACGACATGCACGCCCTTTCCCGTAATAGCGTTTAGGTAGACAGCCAGTGTCGCCACGAGGGTCTTGCCTTCTCCCGTGGCCATCTCGGCGATCATGCCCCTGTGGAGGATAATGCCCCCGGCAAGCTGGACATCGAAGTGTCTCATATTGACGTTCCTTTTGCCGGCCTCTCTTACAACGGCGAACGCTTCCGGAAGTATATCGTCCAAAGGCTCATCCGAAGATATCCGCTTTCTAAACTCATCCGTTTTGGACTTAAGCTCAGCGTCAGACAACCGTTGAAGCTCGGGCTCCAGCGAGTTTATGCGGTCTATTGTCGGCTGGACCTTCTTGAGTATCCTCTCCGATTCCGTACCCACTATCCTCAGTGTTCTCAGTATATAATTAATCATCTCTTTGATCTGTCCTCTGTCCTCTGTCCTCTGTCCTCCGTCCTCCGTCCTCTGTCCTCTATCTCCTCCACTTGAGATAAGCCTCCATGAAGCCATCAAGCGCGCCATCCATCACCGCCTGGACATTCGACGTCTGGAAATCCGTCCTATGGTCTTTCACCATGGAATATGGATGCATCACGTAAGACCTTATCTGGCTGCCCCATTCTATCTTCTGCTTCTCGGCGTACTGCTTCTCGAGCTCTTTAGCCTTCTTCTCCCTCTCTGCCTCATAGAGCCGCGCCTTGAGCACCTTCATGGCCGTGGCCTTGTTCTTGTACTGAGATCTCTCATTCTGGCACTGGACCACTATGCCGCTAGGCGCATGCGTGATCCGCACGGCGGAATCCGTGACATTCACATGCTGGCCGCCAGCGCCGCTGGAGCGGTATGTGTCTATCCTCAGATCGGTATCCTTTATATCTATCTTTATGTCGTCCGAGATCTCAGCTATCACACTGACCGAGGCGAAGGATGTGTGGCGCCTGCTGTTGGCATCGAACGGCGAGATCCTGACCAGCCTGTGCACTCCCGATTCAGACTTAAGATATCCATACGCGTAGGGCCCTTTTATAATAACGGTCACGTTCTTTATGCCGTCCTCCTCCCCAACCAGGAAATCTATCTGTTCTATATCGAACTTATTTGAAGCGGCCCATTTAGAGTACATCCTAAAAAGCATAGAGGCCCAATCGCATGATTCGGTCCCGCCCGCTCCGGAGTTTATGCTCACTATGGCGTTGTTCTTGTCTTCGGGCCTTCCTAATAAGGATTTGAACTCGAGGGAGTCGATCTTTGACTCTAGGGTGGAGAGCTCATCCTGGATGTGCTGTATAGACTCGCTATCTGACTCTTCGACTATCTCCAAGAGCTCTTTTGTATCTTTAAATACAGTGCTTACGTCTCTCCAGGGGTCTAGGATGGCCTTTAGGACCTTGAGCTCCCTTATCGTCTCATTCGCCTTGTTTTGATTGTTCCAGAAATCGGGCCGGGACATCTCTGATTCAATCTCTTTGACATTCCGCTCTTTTGTATCGGAGTCAAAGATGCCCCCTTAGCTCTTCAAGCCGGTCTTCTATCGTTTTAAGCCTTTCACGCAGCTGCTCAAACATGCTCTCTCTCCTATTCTGCTCAACTCTGTATTGCGGCACTAACCTTTTGTCATTCTATCAACTTTTTCCAACTTGAGCAATCTTTTTTTAAGCCTTCTGCCGCACGAAAATCCTCCGGGGCTTCCGTCTGCTCTGATCACTCTATGGCAAGGTATTATAAGCGGGAAAGGATTCTTGTTCAGAGCCCGGCCGACCGCCCTAGAGGACCGGGGATTATTGATCCTGCGCGCGACCCATCCATAGCTCTTCACATTGCCCCAGCTTATGGAAGAGACCGCCTTATAGACCTCTATCTCGAATGGCGTAAAACCATTGGCGCCTAATATGTCGTATAGTCTCTTATTGAGCCTTCTCATAACTCTTTCGTTTGCGTATAATCCTCTTGGTGCCAAACATATTCTTTCTTCTCAATACAATGTGGTACTTCTTGGCAAAGCGGTGAGCCTCGTCCCTTATCCTCCTTATGAGCTGAAGGATCGAGGAATCGTTTGGCAGTATTATCGGCAGCTGCCTCTTCTCCGCGTAGATGTGCTCGAACTCTTTCGCTATCCCTATCACCGGTATATTCTTGATGCCCAGCCCGCGCACCTCCGCCAGCGCCGCCATAAGATGACCCTTGCCTCCGTCTATAATAATAAGATCCGGCAGCCGCTTCCTCTCATCCAAAAGCCTCCTGTACCTCCTATAGACGACTTCGCGCATCATTTTATAGTCGTCTATCTTATCCACGGTCTTTATCTTGAACTTCCGGTAATTCGCCTTGACAGGCTTGCCGTCGCAAAAAGAGACCATCGACCCGACGGCTTGCTTGCCGTGTAAGTTCGATATGTCGAACGCCTCTATCCTCTTTGGCCTGCGCTTAAGCCGGAGAATGAATTTGAGTTCGTCTATCTGGTCCAGCGGCCCGGGCACGCTGCGCTTGGTGACTACCGTGCTAAGGCTCCTTATCCTATCCCTTATCCGCGCTGCATCCTCGTAATTCAGGCTCCGGGAAGCCTCTTCCATGCGGCGCGAAAGCTCATCGAGCAGGATACTGCGGCGCCCCTCTAAAAACATCTTAAGCTCTCTCGTTGTCCTTCCATAGGCCTTCTTATCGATCATATCCCGGCAGGGGCCCGGGCATTTCGCTATATGGTAATTCATGCATAGCTTCCTGCCCATCTTCTGACAGACCCTGAGCGGGAACGCTACGCGCATGAACGCAACCGCCTGCCTCAAAAGCTTGACATTCGTGTAAGGGCCAAAGTAGAGGGCGCCGTCAGACTTCCTTCCTCTCACTATCAAGAGTCTGGGGTACTTCTCATTGACGGTAAGCTTAAGGTACGGGTAGCTCTTGTCATCCTTGAGATCTATGTTGTACTTGGGGTTCGCGCTCTTTATCAGGCCCGCTTCATAGATAAGGGCCTCGGCCTCGGAATTTGTCTTTATATACTCTATGGTTACTATCTCGGATACCAGGTTGTCTATCCTCGCCGAGCGGGTAGACTTTGTGAAATAAGAAGAGACCCTCTTTTTGAGAGACCCGGCCTTGCCCACATACAGCACGGATCCAACCGCACTCTTCATTATGTAGACGCCGGGTGATAAGGGAAGTCTCTTTACCGCGTCCTTAATATCCATTTTAAGAATTTTCCCAATTCTTTGACTCTCAGGATATACAGCCCGGAGAAATATATAACCGCCCCCAGCGCTATAGAGAGTAATAGATATGACCCTTTGAATATCGCGCCCCTCTCAGGCAGCGAGGCGCCGAGATTTCCGGTAATGGCATAAAGGAGCAGCCCCATCACGGCCGAAGACACTAGGATCTTGGCCAAGAAAAGCGGCGTCACCCCATCTCCGCTTATCGGGCCGATCTTCTTTTTTAAAAAATGGAGCAGCAGAAAGAAGTTTGACGCCCCGGCTATGGATGTGGCGAGTGCCAGGCCGCCTATCTTAAGAGGCCACATAAGGATAAGATTGAATACGATATTAACGGCTAGAGAGATACTCGCGGTCTTTACAGGGGTCCTTGTGTCCTGCATAGAATAGAAAGAGAATACCAATATCTTTATACCCGCGTATGAGAAGAGCCCCAATGAATAGAAGAGAAGCGCCTGGCTTGTGATCATGGTGGAGTAGTGGCTGAATTCACCTCTCTCAAAAAGGATCCTTACAATATCGGGACCCATTATCGCGAACCCCACGCTGGCCGGCACCATGATCAAAAAGAGGCATTTTAACAAAGTGTTCAGAGTCTCCTTAAACTTATCCATGTGGCCTTGCGCGAAGTTGGCCGATAGTTCCGGCAGCGCCGCGGTAGCCAGTGATATCCCGAATACTGCCGTGGGCAGCTGTATAAGCCTGTTCGCGTAATATAGGGCGGCTATGCCTCCCGCGCCCACTATCCAGTACAGGGATGCGAGTATAGTATCTATCAACACATTCAGCTGGTATACTGACGCCCCGAGCATCCTCGGGAAGAAGAGCCTGGCTACGGTCCTTGCGGCGGGATGGTGCAGCGTCTTGGGCAGGTCCGGCCTCATGCCCTTTTTATAAAGGACAGGCACTTGTATAAATAGCTGCAGCACGCCGCCCAGAAGAACCGCACAGGAGAGTATGGCCACGTCCATATCGTATCTAAAAATGAGTATTACCGCGATGATGGAGAGGTTTAAGGATATCGGGGCAAGCGCGGGCGCTGTAAAATGCTTTAGCGAATTAAGAATGCCTATGGCGTAGGCGGCCAGCCCGACAAAGAAGACATAAGGAAAGAGCATCCTGGTAAGCCCTATAGCCAGGGCGAGCTGATCGGGTTCGTTCATGAACCCGGGGGCTATTACCCTAACTATAATAGGGGCGGCGAACGTCCCTAATACGACTATAACTAAGAGGGCGGCTAATACTATGCTAAGCAGGACATTGGTTAATTGCCAGTATTCACGCTTTTCTTTAGTAACAAGGTATTCGCTCAATACAGGCACAAATGCCGAATTTGTCGCTCCTTCGGCTACAAAATCGCGCATCAGATTCGGTATCCTGAATGCTACCAGGAAGGCCTGAATAGGGCCGCCGGTCCCGAAAAAGTTCGCTATCAGCATATCCCTGGCAAACCCGAGCACACGGCTCATCGCCGTGGCGCCGCCTATAATACCCGTAGATTTTAATAACGATCTTGTTGACATAGTGTGACAGCTGTGTTATATTATGCCTTACAAAAAGGAGCGCTGATTATGCCCATTAAGAAAGCCGCCCTTAAAAGGGTGCGGGCCGACAAAAAAAGACACCAGTACAATGCGTCGATAGCGAACGAATTAAAGACAAGGGTCAAACGCGTAAGAGAGCTCATCGCCGATAAAAAGTCGGAAGAAGCGCGCGCCCTCTTGCCTGCTATATCCTCCCGGCTTCACAAGGCAGTACAAAGAAATATCATACATAAGAATAAGGCGTCAAGGTCCATATCACGTCTCGAGAAGGCCATCAAGACAATAAGCAAGAGTTAGGACGCCGCCCGGGATCTTTCGGTTAAATCTATAATAAGTTCTTCAAGCGCGAAGTCCGCGCCTTTAAGCCCTCTCTTTATCTTGCGGTCCGCCGCTACTAGAAGCTTCAGGCATCTCTTTATCTCATCGGCCTTAAAGAGGCTCACCTGGCGTAAAAATCTATCTACAGAAAAAGACTTTACATTGAGCTCAGACATCATCTCCTGGCTGCCTCCACCGCTTGATAATATCTTCTTTGCTTTCCATATCTTGCGAAACTGCCACCCCATAAGCCCCAGCACTTCATGCGCCCTCTTTGTGTCGCGAGTGATCTCGCGGACAAGTTTAAGGGCTAAATCTCTCTTTTTCTGGCTCACGGCGTCCACCAGCTCAAAAGCCCTCTTAAAAGAGCTCTTGCCGCACAAAAGCTCTACATCTTCTTCTGCTATGGTCTTGTCATCTCTTTTATAAAGAACGAGCTTCTCTATCTCGCCTGATATGACGGCCAGGTTGTCTCTGCCCTTTAACTCCAGCAAGAGGTCTACGGCGCCCCTAGTTATAGTCTTTCCCTCACGGCGTGCGCGGGCGTGTATCCACTCTTTGGTGTCCATTAATGAGGGTTTTTTAAATACCATTGTCTCGGAGAGCGATAATACGGCTTTTAAAAAAGCGTCCGCGCCGGAGGCCTTTCGGCTGTGCATTATGACCGAGACCTTTTCGTGCGGAGTGTTTAGATATCCTAAAAAAGGTTCCTTAAGGTCGTCTTGAAGCAATTCTATATTCTTTATAATAACGACCCTTCTCGTTGATAAAAAAGGCGGGGTATTAATGGCGTTAAATATATCGGAGGGATTCTCCTTGGCGTCGTATCTATCGAGGTTGAGGCCGTCCTGGCCTGATGGGAGCAGCTTGGAGATCAGCCCCTTTTGCGCCTCTTCGGTCCTTATGCTGTCTTCGCCGCAAAAGAGATACGCATCTCTCTGGCTTTTTACCATGCCTCTACGACTTTCTCCGAGACCTTTTGGGCGAGGTCTTTTATCGCGCCTTCGCGCGCCTCTTCCTCATCTGTCGCAAAGGCGCCGGTAAGACGGTATGTCGCGTATCCGATAAAGCCATTAGCCTCCCACATTATCTTATCGCGGGTAGCGTCCATAAGCTTCATATTGATAGTGACTATGATCCTATACTCTTCGACATTATCGAAGTTGTCGTAGCGGAGTGGTTCTTTATAATAGTCTGTGATCTCGCCGCTCAAGACCAGGTCGGCGTTGTCGTTGCTAACGACCTGCAAGATGCCGTCAAAGATAAACTGGTCTATAATGGCCGCTGTGATCTCATTCTCGACCCCGGGCCTGTAGAGCTTGTACCCCTCGCTTCCGGAAGGCTCGTTAGAGATAGCTATGCCGTTCTTAAAGTCCTCTATGTATATTGTCTTAAGATGGCTGGGCAAGAGGGACCCTGTCGTATAGCCGCAGCCCTGAAGAAATAAAAGGATAAAGAAAACTGCTAGAAACCTCTTTTTTATGGTCTTCATATCTGTCTCTTCTTCCTCTTTTCCAGGCCATTCTCGATCTTCATCACCCTGCTCAGGGACTCCGCCGCGAGGGGCGATTCCGGATACTTGCTTACCAGCTCTTTGTAATATAGTACAGCGGAGGGTGGCTGACCGGCCCTCTCATAGAACTTGGCTGTGTCATAGAGACTCTGGGCCTTCTTCTCCCTGAGCTTTTTAAGTGCCTCTTTAGCCGCTTCCGACAGCTCACCTTGATCGGTGTCAGCAAGGAACTCTTTAAACTTGTCGATCGCCGCATCTGTGGTCTCCTGGTCGTACGAATAACTCAGGGAGGCCAGATAGCCGCATTGGGCCACCTCGTACTTGGCCTTCTCGGCAAGATCGCTCGAAGGATGGTTGTCCATCAGCCTCTGGAAGGCTATAACCGCTTCGGCGAAACGGTTCGTGCTCTTGTAAGACTCACCGATCTTAAACTGCGACTGGGCCGCGTAATCACCATATGGGGAATTTGTGATGATCTGCTCAAATATCTCTATCGCTTTATCAGAAGCCGGCAAGACCGCCAGCCCCAGCACTTTGGCCTTTTGGCCTTCGTAAAAGAGGACGCCTATCTTGTACTGCCTCATGATGATCTCTTCCCTGTTCTTCGCGTGAGGATACCCCTCTATCACCTTTTGGTATTCTATATACGCCCGGAAATACTCCTCCGCCCCTTCAAAAGATCTGCCCAAATAGTATTGGGCTACAGGAGCATGCTGAGAATTTGGATAGTACTTCACAAGCTTGCCAAATTCGGATGCCGCCCTTTTGTAGTTGTTCTCCTCAAAAAATGTCATCGCGTATGTGAGCTGATCCTGGGAAGTGTCTTTTACGGCGTGCTTGGGGTTTATCCATTTATTGGTCTCTGGCGTCCATATCCACGCAGCCCGGCATTGGGGCGCGCACGAGAAAAGTATGGATAACACGGCCAGGATAAATACTATTGGTCTGGTCATTCTCACAGTCTCCGTATAGAATAATTATAAGCTATCCTATTCTATATTATCGACTATGTATTGTCAACTGAAAAGCCCGCACCTTTTTAAAGATGCGGGCTTTTTAAAGCCTAAGAATTTTATATGCGGCCGGCGCTAAACAGCGGCCTGTGTTTTCTCTAAATACTCTTTAAGCTCTCTCTTGTCCTCTTCGGACATTGAGAGAAATTGGCTGCCTATCTCGTACTGGTCACCCATGGGGACTTTACGTATCCAGGCCACCTTCGAGATTATCTTCACCGGCCGCGCCGGCGTCGGTAGGCCTAAGGTCATCACTACCCTGTTTGCCAGAGATAGAAATTCGTTTCCGATAAAACGCATGCCGCCCTCGCTTACGTCTCTCGTAAGGGCTCCGACAAAAGGCTCCTGCAGTGTCTTTATGTTCTTATACTGCACAGAGACCTTAATGCCGACTCTCTGGTGCTTTCTTCTTTCGTTCATTATCTCGATCATCACATACCGTCCTTCTTTGAAGTAGGAATTTATATTATAGCTAAAGCACTCTTGCATCATTATAACTTATATAAGCATACCACATTATAGAGGCCTTGTCAATAGTAAAATATCAAAAAGCCTGTTAATTTATTTCCTTACTGCTATTTACGATATGCGGAATTGCGCCATATAGAGATGGGTGTTTTTAAAAACTTTTAACAACGTATGAATGAAATTCAAAAGCCAGTTATTATTATATGTAGAAGTGAGAACCGGGGACGCTCACAAACACTTCTATCATCTTTATCAAGAATACGACAGAGAGCTCGCATGCGGCAAAGAACAGCGGCGCTGCCGGCGGCATTATATATCCCGCGGCAACAGCTAAGATGGCTGTGCCCACGACGAGCGCCATATACGGCACCACTACTATATTCGCGAGTATCGCTATAGGTGAGATTATCTTAAAGTAGTGCATGCTGAAAGGCAGGATCCCGATCCAGGCCGCGATCGACGCTGAAAAAAGCGCGCAAAGTCTCATTGCTCCGGGTTTCTGGCGGACGCTCTTCAAAATATAGTTATTGATCTTCGGAGAGAGTCCGGCGATGGATATAACACTCACAAATGAAAGCTGAAAACTCAGGTCGAAAAGCTGCGAAGGCCTGAACAACAGGATCAATAACGCGGCAGCTGCCAGCGAATTAAACACATTCGCCTTTCTATTGATAAGAATGCCGTAAGAGACGATCGCCGCCATCATTGTAACTCTGACAACCGGTGTCCTCGCCCCGGTAAGCACACAATAAAATAACAACGCAAAGAACGTTATAATATAAGAGGCCTTTTTTGGTATTCCGAAAAACCTTAAGACTATAAGCGCCATTAGGCTTACCAGGCCTACGTGCAATCCGCTTATCGCTATTATGTGGACCGTCCCGGAGCGAACCATAAGCTGCCTCAATCTCTCCGGTAGATCCTCTCTCGCGCCGAGTACCATCGCCGAGATCATGCTTGCCGAAGAACCCGACATATTCTCTTTTATCATCCTCCTTGTCCTCCGCCTGAGTCTATACGCCGACATGCGCAAAAGCCTGCCTCTGGCCTCCTCCAGGATCTTTACCGAGGAGCCCTTCTTCACGCTCAATATAGAGTAGATACCCTTGTTCTCCATATAATCCCTATAATTGAAATTTTCCGAAATGCGAAAGCGGGGCACCCTGTAAAGATTACCCTCCAGGCATATCCTGTCGCCGTATGAGATTTTTTCCTTTGGGAAAAATTTGATAAGAAGCCTGCCGCACGTTTTACGTTCTTTATTATCTCTTATCAGGCTTTCGGCCATGAGCATAAAGCTAGACGATCTCTTTGTCTCGACAGGATCGCTATCGACAACACCTCTTATTGACACATTCTCGCTTCTGTGTTGAGTAAAATTGGATATGTGGCTCGGCGGCAGCCTCTGCGCATTCCTCAACACCGCCGCTCCCAATAGGAAGACCGCTAAGAAGATACAGACGACCGATAGCTTTCTGGAGCTTGACAAAAATAGTGCGCCTGCCAGGACCGACGACGAGCATATCACTAAGGCGATAAAGCTTATATCGGTATAATTGGCGATCCATATCCCCGTAGCGAACGCGGCAGCCAGGCCGCCTAAAGGCGCCTCTTTCATTCTGCGCTTATCTGGTCCCGCAGGGCCTCGTATTTGCTCGGACCTATGCCCCTTATATTCATGATATCCTCCTTGGAAAAGAAGCCACCGTTGACCTGCCTATAATCCACTATCCTCTCGGCAGTCTTCACGCCTATGCCTTTTACGCTGATGAGAGCGTTGATATCCGCTGTGTTGATATTTACCACTTTGCGGGAGATGTCCTTCGGCGAGAGCAGATCCCCCTGCTCTTCCGGATGGCAGCCCGGCCTGTTTTTATAGTAAGTGACGCAGGATCCGGCAAGGAGGGAGGCGATGACAAAGATAATGACGAACTTCTCTTCTCTGGTCAGGTCTAACATAGTGCTTTAGATTATAATGCGCTTGCGCAGGGCGGGCAATAAATTAAACCCAATTTTGACATTTCTAACGCACATTAAACATTTGAATCTGAAGCACCAGCATGAAGCGCTGTCAGGGGCTTGCCTCTTCTTAAGGCGCCACCGTGGGCCCGCTTCCGCTTGTCGTTCGCAAAAGGATACGCGCCTTTTGCTCACTGTACGAAAATTGCTCGCTGTCATAAAAATGTCATGATCTAGATACGCGTTTGTGCTCGCAATTTTCGATAGTCGCTCCAGCGGACCCACGATGTCGCCTTATATTCAGTTGCTTCTGTGGACCCCCGACAGCGCTTTATTATGCTGTATAAGCTTTTCGGTGTTGTTTGCGAGAAATTAGATTTTTTTGGCCATTCTAGTCTTGGATACAGGTGCTTTTGGACTTACGCG
>JBDRDE010000087.1:0-4868 GCA_043821065.1 Candidatus Omnitrophota bacterium | reverse complement strand
TCTCCAGCGTGAAATCAGGAGCCTGTTTTTTGTCTGGTTGCCTGCCGCTGTCTGTAGTCTGCGCGCAGCTGGTATTGACCAGCATCAAGATAGAGACCACCAAAACCGCGAGGTAATAAATTTTTTTGTACATAAAACCTCATTTCTATATGGATAATTTTCCGGCGGTGAAAAGAAAATATTGCCCCGCCAGGATAAGGATCCACCCGAACCCCTTCTTTATCTTATCCAGCCATGGCCCTGCCTTAGGCATAGAGACTATGATCCCCGTAAAGGTCCCAAGCACTATCAGTAGAAAACCCATCCCGAACGCAAAGGTAAAGAGTATTGTCGTCCCATATAATAGATTCTGCTTTGCGGCCACATAAGTCAATATGACTGCAAGGACAGGCGCTGTGCATGGCCCCATCACAAGCCCAGCCGCCAGCCCCATAAGGAAGGCGGGAAATATACCCTTGCCCTTAACCCCACTGAACTGTATCGAGGGAAGTCTTATCTCGAATACACCCAGCATCGATACGCCAAGTACAATACAGATGTTCGCTATTAAAAAATACGTAATAGGGCTCATCGAGATCTGTCCGAACAGTCTGCCGGTAAGCGCGGCTATACCCCCCAGGACGGAGTATGTGATCGCGATGCCGACTATGTACGATAGGGACAGTATGAAGCCTTTGCCCTTGGATCCTCCCGACTTGGCGCCTATATAACCAATAGTTATCGGTATGACAGGATAGACGCAGGGGGTAAAGCTCGTTAGTATACCAGCTAGCAGGGCTATTGGGTAGGCTACAGCGTGCCCCGACTCCAGGCTTTGCTTCAGGACCTCAAAGAGCCCTTCCATGGTTTTAATCTACCTTTATGGCTTCAACGGGACAGTTTGCGGCAGCGTCCTTCGCGCTATCAGATGCGCTAGCGGGAACAGAGCCACCTTTTACAATGGCCTTATCGTCCTGCATCTCGAATACTTCAGGGCAGGAATCTGCGCATAGCCCGCAGCCGGTGCATAATTCTTCATCAATTAGTGCCTTCATTTTGTAGCCTCCTTTTTTTATTATATTACACTATATTATAATAATAACAAATGTGATTTAAGTCAATGAAAATCGAGTTAAATTTTTTATTGCAAGCGGAAGGTTATGGTCAGACCAGGAGTTCTTTGACGAATCCTCCATGAAGCTTTTTATGATATCAGGATCGCTTTTTACAAGCATGGGGATAAGATCCGTTGGGTGAGAAAAACGAAGCTATCTTACAAGCCATACGCCTATTATGATCATGACAGTTCCAATGACCCTGAAGAGGGTGACGCCTTCTTTGAGTATTATTATACTCAAGATCGCCGTGACCAAAGGATATGTGGCGGCTATGGGTACGATCTTTGAGGTAGCGCCCATCTTGAGCGCGCCGAAATAGGTCCACATACCCAGAAAGCCCGCAAGAAAGCCGCTTAGGATGAATATAGACAGCGACTTTGCATCTATCACGAAGAGATCTTTTATCCTGCCTGTAAAGGTCAGGAATAAGAGCAGGATAACGGTTATGGCGAGACTTCTTATGCTGATGGCCGTAAGGGGGTCTGTCTTGGCCAGCCCTATCTTTTCAAGTATAGGAGAAGAGCCCCAGAGGACGGCGGTAGCCAGTAGCAATAAGACAGAGGTCATCGAGGCCCCTTTCATCAATATCTTAAAGTAAAGCCCGCGTTGAGTGCTGTTTCGTCGAAGAACCTACCCTCAGCGTTCAAGTACAGATAGTCGCTTACCCGCATATCTGCCCCCACTATAAGTCCGATAGGAGAACCGTGTGAGAGCCTCCTGTGCCGGTCGCCATCTACCTTGTTTATCAAATATATAAATGAGTACTTCATGCCGCAATAAGGAGTCAGGCGGGAGATCTTCTTTGAGACAGTTGTAGAGAGCTGCCACTCGTCCCATATGATCTCATATTTTCTCCCCTTTACCTGGCGCCTGGCGTCGGGGTGCGTGGACATGTGCTGAAAACCCCATACCCAGTCTATCAGGTGCTTGTCGTTCCTATATAATTTTGCCCTCCAGCCATAACCGCCGCTGAAATTTGACGGGTAGTTCAGATTTCCTGTGTCGTTAAATTCGGCCCCAACTGTCCCCAGGCCTATCATGCCGTCAAAAGAAAACCACTTCGATAGGCCGTATGAGATGACGTAGTGATAGGCCCCCGCCTTCTCGTCCCCGTAATCCCTGACATCCCTTTTAAATATCTGGTCTGTTCGTCCACCCGCTTGCCATCGCCCTCGCTCGGGCATGAGGGTCCCGAAGGATGGTATAGCGAAAGTCGATGTGACGCATATGACCAATAGCGCAGATGAGAATATAAAAAATAGAATCTTCTTCATGTATAAAACCCTATAGGTACTATGCCGAGTTTCTCATATATATTCTACAGTATCAACAGAAATACTATTCCTATACAAAAAGCGAATACGCCCCATATACGGAGCATCTTATTTGGAGCGTTGAGCCACCAGTGTATGAAGTCCATAACGGTCTTTTTAGGGGCGAAGGTAAAGAAGAGCCCCTTGGCTATACCCATGAGTCCTAACAATATGAGAACCCAGGGCTTATTTACCTCAGAGGATCCTAGAATGAGCAAAGCGCCCACAACGAAAGAGATGACAGCGAGGACTCTAAGGTTGAGGTTCTTCTTGTTTAGGAAATTCCGGCAGATTTGTCTCATGGCGTCTGTAAGTACGACCAGGAGTGCCCCAATTATTATCCATAGAACAGCCAAGCAAGTCAATAATATCTTCATGCTACACACCCTCCCTTTATGATGCAGTTGGGCCGGTTTTGCGGCGCCTTGTTTTTAAACTCCAAGTATGCTACACTTATCACATGAACCGTGAAATGTATAAAAAACTTTTATTAATAGTTAGCTCTATATTGCTTATATTTGTCTTGAGCGGGTGTTTTGCTATACCTGTTCCTAATAAAATCCCCGTACTCAGCCTTCTCATGTTGCTCTTATAGGCGTCTATTTTTTAGATCTTGGCCTGTTTCTGCCCCCATTATATTAAGACCGATCTTCTCAGCTATCTCAAACAACTCCTTGTCTGAGATCTCTTCAAGGGCCTTGCCGCGTCTTTTTAGATGCTCGTTCAGTTTTATCGCCTTCTCCTGCATCTTCTCGTGTGTCATGCGCGACCCTCCGTATAGACGGAAGTTCTTGCCTTTTGTTATCCTGGTGTGGTCGTCGTCGCAATCCAGCCCCAGGCCCAATAGTAGTGATCTTGTGCTGTTCTTCATGTCAGCCTATGCTTTGTATATTATGTCGCCTATCCTGACTCTAGACTTTACCTTTATTCCTATCTCCTGCCCCATCTTCGCTTCTTCTACAGGAGCGCGATTGACCTGAAGCGACTTTACAGCCTGCTTGAAATTCGTCGTGTGCCCCTTTATGTATATGTCGTCACCGACCTTTATAGAGCCCTTAGATATCTTCATGACCGCTGCTTTTACATGAGGGAAATAGTGGGTTATAGCCCCTATCTCTACCAGTTTTTCTTTTCCCGGATCCTTTACGCTATCGGCCTTCTTCTTAAACAGATCAAAGAAACCCATAATAAGCCTCCTCCCGGATATGCGGCACTCCTGACCGCCTTCTTTAGGTATTAATTCCCTTCTTCTGAGACGAATATGGTCCGTATTCCACTACCCATTCTCGAGATGTCTTTGCCCACTCCGGATATGGTTTCGCCGCATCCTAGCATGGTCAAACAACAAGAGATGAGCGTTATTACCAAGACGAGCCTTTTCATAAGCCTAACCTTTCTTTGGGGTCTTTGAAGCGACCTTTTTCTTTGAGCTCAGTTTCTTATTTATGCTAGATAGCTCCTTGCAGAACTCTTTTAGTTTTGAGGTGGTGAGCTTCCCTTTAGTGCTAAGCTGCCAGACCTTCATCCCTATCTGGCGGTATAACTGTTCCTTTCTTACACTAAGTGCCAGTATCTCAAACTGCGTCTTGCCCATCTTGGATATCTTCACTAGCTCGTCTTCGCCGCGCCTCATAAGGTCTTTAGTCTCTTTACCGACACCCTCCAGGTGTTGGCCTGCCTGTTTTAGGGCCTTCGTGACCCTGGTTTGTACCTTTTTAAAGTCGATCTTTTCGTTCATCACAGCCTCCTTTTATTTTTTAACTGTAAGAAAATCTTGAGCCATCTTTACCCTCTTTGAAATAGGCGGGTGGTCATAGAGCGCGAATTCAATAAATCTGCTCGGGGACGGGTCAGATAGGTTCTGGCCGGCGAGCTTATTCATGCACGAGATGAAGGCCTCAGGCAATCCCGTTGCTTTGAGCGCGAATAGGTCTGCAGAGACCTCAAGCCTGCGCGAAAATGCATTCTGGGCCGGGAGTAAGATCACACTAAATAGAGATATAGAGAATATTACAGAAGGAAACCCAGCGATGTCGCTTATCGACACAAGGCCGATCGTGTTCGCTATCATCCCGGAGGTCAGGTAGACCAGGTAGAATACGATTATTGTGCCCAACCCGCCGAATAAAATAAGTTTGAATATATGCAGGAGTTTATGATGGGCCAGTTCGTGCGCCATGACCACCTCGATCTCATCCTTTGTGTAATTTTCAAGAAGTGTGTCTCCCAAAAGGACCCTTCTTGTTCTGCCGAGTCCCACAAGTGCCGCGTTAGCCTTCTTTGTTTTCGCGCTGAGCTTTAATTTAAATACATCCAATATATTGATGCCGCAGCTTCGCGCCAATTTTATAAGCCTCTCTTTAAGCGCGGCATCGCCAAGTGGCTCGAATTTAAAAAATAATGGTATTATGATCACCGGCGCGATCTTCGTGATCACTATAGTTATAAATATCCATAC
>JBDRDE010000086.1:0-7050 GCA_043821065.1 Candidatus Omnitrophota bacterium | reverse complement strand
GCGGTCCACGGCAAAGACGGATTGGGAGATACAGGCCTTGAGCCTGGACCCATTGCCATAGAGCCGATGGACGCTCTCGAATTGGCGGTTTCATTGATAATGGACGGCCGGATCGACTACATAGTAGCCACCGGCCCTTTGACAAATATAGCCCGGATCATCGAGAAGATCCCTGGGATATCGAAGAGGATAAAAGGGATCTATCTTATGGGTGGAGCGATAGCGACAGAGGGGAATATTACCCCATGCGCCGAATTTAATATATACTGTGACCCAGAAGCCGCGTTATCTGTCTTTGAATCTGATCTGCCAAAGACGGTAGTGAGCCTCGATGTTACGCGAAGCGTGGCGCTGGACGAGGATGACATACGGGTACTCAGTAATACGAAGAACGCCCTGTCGAGTTTTATCTGCGCAATAGCGTCTTATTCTATGGAGTACAACAAGAGGGTTCGCGGCATAGCGGGTGCGTCGCTGCATGACCCTCTATGCGTCGGCGTAGCCATAGATGAAAGCCTCTGCGCGTACAGGGAGGGGCATTTTGATATAAAGCTCCAAGGACCTGAAAGAGGCATGATAGTAAATGGGAGAAACGCGGTAAGGTATTGCTCCGGAGTGGACGCTGAAAGATTCAAAAAGCTATTATTAACCGAATTAACCAGGCTTATCAAGGAGAGCGAAGCCTCCCCGAAAGGGAAGAGCGAGACCTCCTCGAAAGGGGACTAAAAAGTGAAACTAGGAGAATTATACAGAAATATCGTCAGGATAGGGATGAAGAACGACCTCAGGCCGAAGAGAACAGTCCAAGAGGTTCTCAAGAAGAGCAAAAAATCCTATAACTCGCTAAGAGGCAGGGAGAAGGCCGCGTTCGACAAAGAGAGCCTGTCCAACCCATATAGCGATACGAGGATCCTTTATGGCGACCATGATAGGGATATAAACACTTTGATGCTGGGTATTGATATAGACCCTTCGGAGATCCTTCTCGCGGACAGGCTCAACGAGAAGGGCCGCAAGATAGATCTCGTCGTATCGCACCACCCATCAGGCAGGGCGATCATAGATCTCTATAAGGTCATGCACCTGCAGACAGACCTGCTTAAGAATTTAGGCATGTCGGCAGAACCTACCCAGGAGATGATGAAGGAGCGCATAGATAAGGTGGAGAGAGGGCTTCATGCCAAGAATTGCATGCGGACGATAGACGCAGCCAAGCTGATAGATATGCCTTTTATGTGCATGCATACGGCCGCGGACAATATGGTCTGTACGTTCTTACAGAAGATGTTCGACAAAAAGAGGCCGAAGACCCTGGGGGCCATAGTGGGCGTGCTTGAGGGGATGCCGGAATACAGGGAAGGTTCACGCTTCGGCATGGGCCCAAGGATACTGGTTGGCGATAGGAAGAAGCCTGCCGGCAGGGTATACGTGGATATGACCGGAGGCACCGGAGGTTCGCACAGGATCTTCGCCCGGCTTTCGCAAATAGGCATAGGTACGGTAGTAGGAATGCACTTCAGTGAGGAACATTTCAAGAGCGCCAAGAGTGAACTCATGAATGTAGTCGTCGCCGGACACATACCGAGCGACAACTTAGGGATAAACCTGATGCT
This sequence comes from Candidatus Omnitrophota bacterium, assembly GCA_043821065.1. Taxonomy (GTDB): domain Bacteria; phylum Omnitrophota; class Gorgyraeia; order JABMRJ01; family JABMRJ01; genus JAZFTF01. The sequence goes on along the minus strand of JBDRDE010000086.1, from coordinate 5,437 downwards.
GGATGAGTTGATCAAGATCGACGAGCTTAACATAGTGCCCTGTTCAGGGTTTATGAGGTACGAGAGAAGATAGATGGCAGGCATACCGGAAGAGATTATTGACCAGGTGAGGGACAGGACGGATATCGTCGATGTAATATCGAGATATATCCCCCTAAAGAAGGCGGGCAGGAATTTTAAGGCCCCATGCCCCTTCCACCATGAAAAGACCCCGTCTTTTATGGTAAGCTCTGTAAAGCAGATATACCATTGCTTTGGCTGCGGCGCGGGTGGTAACGTCTTCAACTTCTTGATGAAGTACGAGAGGCTGGAGTTCCCTGAAGCGGTAAGAGAGCTTGCCAAGAAAGCGGGCATCGTCATTCCCGAGGCGACCGCAGCGGACAGGCAGAGGAGTTCTCAGGGGGAGATACTTCATGCTGTTAACGAAGCCTCAGTAAAATTCTTTAGGGATAACCTTCTTTCAAGCAGGGCCGGGACAGCCGCTAGGGAGTATCTGGCGAAGAGAAAGATCGATGCTGGGACAGTAGACCTCTTCAAGCTCGGATACGCGCCCAAGTCTTGGACAGGGCTTCTCGAACACCTAAAGGCGGAGGGTTTCGACGAACAGGTCGCGGAGAAGAGCGGCCTCGTAATAAGAGGCAGGGAGAACAAGCTCTTCGACCGTTTTCGCGACAGGATCATCTTTCCTATCTGTGACGTAAAGGGGAGGATAAGGGGATTTGGATCCAGGGTGATGGACAACCGCGAGCCTAAATATATGAATTCACCCGAGACCTTCATATACAATAAAGGCAGCCATCTTTATGGACTCAACCTATCATGGGAAGAGATAAGGGATAAGGATAAGGCGGTCATTGTAGAGGGCTACCTGGACCTTATGACCCCTTACCAGAAAGGGATAAAGAACCTGGTCGCCTCGCTCGGGACCGCCCTGACGGTCGACCAGATCAGGCTTCTGAAGCGATACGCCAATCATATAATCGTCCTATTTGACGCTGACAAGGCCGGCGAGATCGCGACCGTCAGGAGTTTAGATCTATTAGTGGAGGAAGATTTTAAGGTAGAGGTGGCGCAGCTTTCGAAAGGCTCAGACCCCGACAGTTTTGTAAATAAGTTCGGCCCGGAAGCGTTCACGAAGGCGCTCGATGACGCCCTAGACCTCTTCGACTACAAGCTTAATTTACTTTCGGCCAAATACGACATAAAGACACTGGAGGGTAAGGCGAAAGTCGCCGGAGAGATGCTGCCGCTCATATCCAGGATAAAGAATACGATCGTGCAGTCAGGATATATGAAGAGGCTTTCCGAGACCCTCTCCGTGGCAGAATCTGACCTCAAGAGCGAGCTGGCCAAAGTGAGGCCGGACTACAAGCATAATTTCCATATAGCCAAAAAAGAACAAGAGAATACGAAGGTCGATACAGCTGAGAAGATATTGGCGGGATTGATGCTGGAAGATGGCGTGTTGATACGCCCCATTAAAGAGGCCCTCACCTGCGACGATTTCAAGGACCTCTCCATAAATAAGGTGGCGCAGAAGCTATTTGAACTCCACGACGCAGGCGGGAGCACCTCCCCGAGTAAGCTTATAGATTATTTTAAAGACGATGGGGATGTGTGCGCCTGCATCTCGGAACTATCCGCTATGTGCGAGAGTCTAATGGATAAAGAGAAGAGCCTTCAGGATTGCATACAGTGGATCAGGCAGAAAAGGCTTAAGCTTAAGCTCAAAGAGTTATGCGACGAAATAAAAGTGGCGCAGCATAAGGGCGATGACACGGAAGTTTCTGATCTGGTCATTAAGTATAACGACATGTTAAAGAGCGTGAGATGATTAAGGAAGGCAAGGGGAGAATGACCAAAAACGATAAGACCATTAACAAGCTTCTGGAGGCAGGCAAGAAGAAAGGCTGCCTTACATATGAAGAGCTGAACGCTATAATACCCGATACCATAGTATCTTCTGAGGAGATAGACAAGATCTTTACGCTCTTGGGAGAGGAGAACATCAAGATAGTCGATTCAAAAGAGGCCGCGCAGGAGATCGCCCGAAAAAAAGATGATGACCCAGACGAAGAGGACCAGGAGAAGCCTGAGCAGAAAGAGCCGGGAGAGCAGGTCCTTACCAGGCTTATACAGATGGACGACCCGGTTAAAATGTATCTTAGGCAGATGGGGCAGATCCCGCTCTTGACTAGAGAAGAAGAGCTCGCACTGGCCGAGAAGATAAAAGAAGCCGAGAGGCGCTTCAACAAAGAGGTCTTCGAGTGCAGACCCGCGAAGAGGGAAGCGGTAAAGGTAGTAAAGGATATTCTCATCGACAAGAAGAATATGGATGATTTTGTCAATCTCAACGCCACTCCCGACAGGTTTAAAATAAAGAACAATCTCAGGAGGGTAGTGCGGACGATCAAAAAGACACGCAACAACGAACGCCTGATCGAGCTGCTGCAGAGGCTTGATCTCTGCACAAGCGTCGTGGAAGAGATATTCACGAGCATAAGGAATAAGATCGCGGAACTCGACGATATAGATAGAAATGTCACGAGGCTCAAGAGAAGGAAGAAGTCCGGTAAAGAGGTGGCCGCTATCAAGCGACGCAAGCGCGCCATAGAGAGAGAATTTGATCTTCCGAGCGATAAGATAAGAGAGCAGCTAAAAGGCGTAAAGGCGAAGGAGGCGAAGTTCAGCAAGGCGAAGAAAGAGCTTGTGGCCGCCAACCTTAGGCTGGTCGTCAGCATAGCCAAGAAGTATACTAATAGAGGACTCTCTTTTCTGGACCTTATACAAGAGGGGAATATAGGCCTTATGAAGGCCGTGGATAAGTTCGAGTACGAGAGGGGCTATAAGTTCTCTACGTACGCCACCTGGTGGATAAGGCAGGCGATAACGCGCTCCATAGCCGACCAGTCCAGGACCATAAGGATCCCTGTCCACATGACAGAGACGATAAACAAGCTTATACGCGTCTCCCGCGCGCTTGTGCAGGAGAATGGTAAGGAGCCCACTCCGGAAGAGATAGCCTACGATATGAAGATGCCCGTAGAGAAGGTGAGGGGTATACTGAAGATCGCCCAGGAGCCTATCTCTCTGCAGACCCCAATAGGGGACGAAGGCGATACGCATTTCGGGGATTTCATCGAGGATAAACGAGCCATCTCACCGGCCAACGCCACCGCTTATTCTATGCTCAAGGAGCAGGTCGGGGATGTCCTGACCACACTTACGGATAGAGAGAGGAAGGTCTTGAGGCTCCGTTTCGGTATAGGAGACGGCTATCCCAGGACGCTCGAGGAGGTCGGGTCTATCTTTAATGTGACAAGAGAGAGGGTACGTCAGATAGAGGCAAAGGCCCTGCGTAAATTGCGCCACCCCACTAGAAGCAGAAAGCTGAGGAACTTCTTGGCCCTGAGCGCAGGGCAATAAACTCCTGTGTATAAAACTGAGGCAGTTGTAATCGGAGCAGGCATCATCGGTTTGAGTGTAGCCGCCAGACTCTCTGAAAAAAAGAAGGCGGTCTACATTCTCGAAAAGAACGCCTCTTTCGGGCAGGAGACGAGCTCCCGCAACAGCGAGGTCATACACGCCGGCATTTACTATCCTAAAGACTCCCTAAAGGCTCGAACATGTCTAGAAGGCAACAGGCTGACATATGATAAGATAGTAATCAAGATAGCTATAACCATAACCATTCCGCCTCGTAAGACGCGCCGAAATCATCTCCGATAATTTCGACGCACTCGGCGGAATAAATTCGCACATACTCATTTATGGACGATAGAGAGAAGAAATATATACTTGAGAATATCGGCAAAAAGCCTATCGATCAGATAGCCAGGGATCTCGACATACGCGAGAGGAAGATAAATAAATTCCTCGAAAAGTCCAAAGAGAAGCGAGCGCCCCAGACCGATCAAGCGCCAAAGACGCCTCTCTTTGATAAAAGGAATGCCTTCTTGTCTATCCTGGCCATTTTTGTCCTGGCCCTAGCCCTTTACAGCAACTCCTTGGACGGAAAGTTCGTGTGGGACGACGCATACCTGGTCAAGAACAACATATATATAAAGAGCTGGGGGCACATCTCCAAAGTATTCACAAAAGATATAGCGGCCGGCGCCCAGACCCAGTCCAATTTCTACAGGCCCATCCAGATACTCAGCTATATATTCGATCATTCGTTCTGGGGGCTTGACGTGAGAGGCTACCATATTACGAATATCATGCTCCATGCCCTTACCGCTGCCTGCGTATATTGGCTTGCGATGCTCCTCTTCGCGAATCAGAGGCTATCAGTCGTGTCGAGCGTACTCTTCGTTGTGCATCCAGTTATGACAGAGGCCGTCTGCTATATATCGGGTAGGGCAGACCTGCTTGCCGGATTGTTCATGCTCCTATCTGTCATCCTCTATGTAAGATCTTTGCGGATACAGAGATCCATGCCTTCTTATATCGCCGCGCTTATAGCGTATGTATTGGCCCTTCTGTCCAGAGAGAGCCCGCTGATGATGCCTGTCTTGCTCTTATTATACCATTACGCTTTCAAGGTGAGGCTGAGGCTCGGGCGTTTCCTGCCTCTAGTTGGGGTGGCCGCTCTATACATCATATTGAGATTTACACATCTAAAGGACCTTCTGCCGCACTCTGTCGTAAGCACCACACTATTTCAAAGGGCCCCTGGGTTTTTTCTGGCGCTTACGGAATACATGAGGCTCCTCATCTTACCGTTAGGGCTTCACATGGAGTACGGCGACGGGCTCTTCAGTCTCTCTAACCCAAAGGCCATTGCCGGGGTATTTATACTTGCGGGGTTATTGGTATTCGCTTTTAAAAAGAGGGGAACGCCCATAATATTCTTCTCCATTATGTGGTTTTTGCTTACCATCCTCCCGCAGTCTAACCTCTATCCGATAAACGCCTACATGGCCGAGCACTGGCTCTATATGCCTTCCATAGGCTTCTTTATACTTGTGGCCGCATGTCTCGATCGGGCGTACTTGAAAAACGGTTACCGCAATCTAGCCTTGGCCGCGACGGTCTTATTGACGGTGTTTTTCTCGTACCTTACAGTACTGCAAAGTCTTACCTGGAGGGACCCGATAGCTTTCTATGAGAGGACGCTCACATACGCGCCTGACAGTTTCAGGACGCATAACAGTCTGGGGATACTATATGATAAGGCCGGCGACCCCGAAAGGGCGATAGCCGCTTATAAAAGATCGATAGAATGCAATCCATCCTTCATATACCCATACCACAATCTCGCTACAGTGTATGCCGCGAAAAACGATACAGAAGAGGCGATCAGGTGGTATCAGAAGGCGCTGGAAGTTTCACCAAAATTCGGAGGGACGCATTTCAATCTTGGTAATCTCTATAGCAAAATGGGCAAACTTGACAAGGCGATCGAGTCGTATAAGAAGGCCTTGGAGCTCTACCC
>JBDRDE010000085.1:0-2279 GCA_043821065.1 Candidatus Omnitrophota bacterium | reverse complement strand
GATGTTCAAGATATAGAAAGGGTAGCCAGAGAGACAGGTACGTTAGACCGTAAAGCAGAAGAGGATATCAAGCTCTTGCAGCAACGCATAGAGAAAGCCGAAATAGTCGAAGGGATAGCCGATCTAAATAAAGGTAAAGACGGCGATCATGACAATAAGGAGGGTAGCCATGAATAGTGATAACTTGTTTATTAATGAGAAAAATCTCCGCCGGCAGGCGGGGGGGAAAAGTCTTTAAAGGCATTTGCGGAGCTCTATTTTACGCACTACTTGAAGTCTAAGTCGTGCTCATTTCACAATGAGCTCTATGCGATGCTCGATAATATTGCGGTAAAAGGTGGAGGTCGGCTAGCGATCGCGGCTCCTAGGGGAAGCGCCAAAAGCTCTATAGCAGGTATGATCTATCCGCTATGGGGTATTTTGCTATAAGAAGGATAGTTATATCCTTCTCTTATCGGATACGAGCGATCAAGCCGATACTATGCTTGCACATATCAAGAACGAACTCGAGACAAACGAAAGACTGATAGCAGGCTTTCCCGACGTCTGTGAAATAGGGCAGAAGCCCAAGCCTGAGCGCTGGACAAGAAGCGAGATCATGACTCGTAACGGCGTTAAGGTTACGGCGCTCGGCGCAGGCCAGAAGATCCGTGGGCGTCGTAATAAAGCTATGCGTCCATCTTTGATCGTAGTCGATGATATCGAGAATGACGAGAATACCCAGTCTGAAGATTCAAGACAGAAGCTCTTTGACTGGTTCACGAAAGCTGTCCTCAAGGCAGGTTCAGAAAAGACCAACGTGGTGGTTATAGGAACAATACAGCATTACGACTCACTTCTGGCTAGGCTTATCGATGAAAACGCCATGCCTGGATGGGATAAGCGAAAATATAAATCCGTGATCGAATGGGCTATAAGGACCGATTTCTGGCAGCGGTGGAAGCTCATATTCAATAAGAGGGAGCCATACAAGGGCAAAATGGGTAAGGAAGCTGCCCTTGCCTTCTACCTTGACAACAAAGACGCTATGCTTGAAGGAACGAAGGTCTTATGGGGAGATAAAGAGGATTACTACTCTCTCATGGTCATGCGCGAGTCAGAGCTTGAAGGAAGCTTCGACTCCGAGAAGCAGAACGAGCCGGTCAGCTCTGAGCGGAGCCTTTATAATCCCGCGGAGCTTCATTACTGTAACGACACATACCGCTCTAAGGAAGAACTGTTGCAGTGGTTATCCGATTATGCTGATATTATGGGCGCATGCGATCCCGCTACAGGAGAATTCACTAATAAAGGTGACTATTCGGCTATTATCTTAGTTGCGCGGGACAGAAGGGACGGAACGATCTATATAATCGAGGCTGACATAAAGCGCAGAACACCGAATGATACGGTGGATGATATATTGGCCTACTGCAAAAAGTATAAGGTAAAGAAGTTTGGTGTCGAGTCAAATTACTTTCAGAGTCTCATGGTGCAGGATCTTGAGAAGCGCATAAGACAGGAAGGTTTGTATAAGACAGAGATTATTTCGATCAAAAACACCTTGAATAAGAGAGAGCGGATACAGTCTATGCATCCGTTGATCAAGAATGGAACCATTGTCTTTAACAGGTTTCATCAGACGCTTCTTGACCAGTTCAGATTTTTTCCGAGAGGAAAATATGATGATGGTCCGGACGCGGTTCAGATGGCCGTGGAGGTATGCAGCCAGCCTATTGTAGAATTTTCCTTTAGCTTTGCCGGAGACGCAAGAAGGGGAGTGAATACACAGATGCCACCGGAGAGCTTGCCTGCAAACGGATTAGTCCCATACGGATACTACAGAGGGAGGAGACGATAGGCTTATTTAGATTCCAAATTCTTTTCTTAAGACGAATTATTACTGGAAAAATATAAAGTATATTTACATAACGACATATAGATGACGTTAGAATATGGTAGCATATACGTGCCTGATATAGGAAAAGCTTTAAATAAAAAAGGAGGCACGATGAAGAAAAAGATAAAAAATATTAATGCAATAAAAGGCAGCGAGCGCGTTGCCATAAAAGAGATTATGAAGCGATATGGGTTAGACCCTTTCGAAGAGAAGATTATTATGTTCTTTATGGATTTAGAGTTTTCAGGAAAAGATAAGATCAATAGAGCAGCCAGTGAGGTCGTAAACCTTCTGGCACCTAAAAACAGCCTCCTGGAGAAGATGAAGAAATTAAGCTATTTTGGCGAAGATTCGGCATTACTTAAAAGCAGGGTGCTTCTTCAGGAAAGGAATTACTATG
>JBDRDE010000084.1:0-2524 GCA_043821065.1 Candidatus Omnitrophota bacterium | reverse complement strand
ATTCCTGTCAAAGATGTCTCCGCGCTCAGGATATAATTCTATTACTATATTATGTTGTTTATCTGCTAATTTGGTCAAATAAGGTGATTCGAAAAACTGAAGGTATATTATGCGCCCTGCCGAGAATGATAGGACGGAGATGAAGGCTATAAAGACAAAATATAGGCGTGTTTTATTATCCGTTTTACGCAACTTTGCTTCCTTTGGGCATGTCCCGGCCGTAAGCGCGGCGGCCCCTTAGTAAGGCCTTTTGGTATGTCCAGTTACTGCAGGCATAGCGTGTGCTACAGACTTCAGAGAGACTAGACCCACGATATTGCGCACAAAGAGTGGCATTTCGGAACGAACCGCTTCTTCCTTAAGGCCTGCTGCTTCAAAGACCTGCCACCGCTCAGGTAGAACCATTTTTATATCACTCTTTGCCAGCGCAAGTTCCAGATTCGCGGGTGATTTCAATCTGATAACATTATACTCCAATTCTCTTCTCTGGTCAAGCAGCTTATTGAACTCGGCTTCCTTGATCTTGATCTCGTAGCTGTATCTTATGGCTTCTATCCTCTGGTGGGCATGCATGAAGGTAGAGACCGTCAGGACAGCTACCAGCAATATAAAATTCAAGAGCTTCATATCCTCTCCGCTACTCTGAGTTTTGCGCTGCGTGAGCGCGCGTTATGCGCAACCTCTTCCGGTTGAGGCCTGACCGGCTTTTTCGTGATTATTTTTAAAATATCACGCCTCTTAAAGTCCTTGAACCTGTTCTTGGCTATCCTGTCCTCAAGGGAGTGGAATGATATCGTACAGACCCTTCCGCCCTTCTTAAGGTAGCCTGGAATAATATTAAGCGCCGACTCTATCGCGCCAAGCTCGCCGTTCACGGCTATCCTGAGGGCCTGGAATGTCCTTGTAGCCGGGTGTATCCTGCCATATCTGGATGCCGTTGGTACCGCGTTCCACACCACCTCGACAAGGCGGCGCGTCGTCTCAATGGGCCTCTCCCTCACGATCGCCCCGGCGATACGGCCGGAAAAACGCTCCTCACCAAACTCTCTCAGTATATCGGCGATCTCGTGTACCTTGAGTTTATTTACCAGGTAACCGGCGTCTATCTCTTGGCTTCGGTCCATCCTCATGTCGAGGGGGCCGTCCTGCTTTATGCTAAATCCTCTTTGCCCTTCTTCAAGTTGAAAAGAAGACAGGCCAAAATCGTAAACCACTCCATCAAATCCACCTATGCATTCCTTACCTAGTAATTGTTCTATATCCGCAAAATTGCCGTATAATAACTTAACATCCCCTTCGGACCCTTTCAGGTTCTCCGCGGCTGTCTTGAGCGCTTCCTGGTCACGGTCTATACCTATCAGCTTGCCTCCGGGTGTTATACGTTTTAATATCTCTTTCGCGTGTCCTCCGCCCCCCACTGTGCAGTCTAGGTATTTTCCGCCCGGGAACGGCCTTAAATATTCGAGAAGTTCCTGCACCAAAACCGCCTGATGCACGCTTGCCTTCTATCTAAGTTTGGATTTTTTATCTACTAAGCCCTCATGTATGCCACAGCTCTTCCAGGTGTACTGGGTCAGTCCGATATTGGCCGGAGTGGAATTGAGCGCGCGCATTCGCCGCAGCCGTTCTATGAGAGTGTCCATCCGTATAAAGTCGAAGTCATTGCCTTTCTTCTTGTAATTGATTATCATGTTCTTTACGGTCATATCTCTTCTCCTTTTTTTATAGATCGATCAACTTTTCCGCCGTCTCTTCGAATGAATCCCTGTTCTCTCGATAAAACTCATCCCAGGTGTCCCTGCCCCATATCTCTATCCTGTTCGAGACGCCGGTGACCATCACATCCCTTTTTATACCAGCATAGTCCTTCAGGTACTTCGGTATGAGTATCCTCCCCTGGCCGTCCGGCACAACCTCAACGGCACCGGAGAAAAACAATCTATTAAAGCGCCTTGCCTCTCTTTTAGTGAATGACAAGGACTTGAATTTGTTTTCTTGGGTTTTCCACTCGTCTTCGGAAAATAAAAACAGGCAGTTGTCAAGGCCGCGGGTGATATAGAACTTTTCTATATAATTAGCCTTCGCGGTCTCCCTGACCTTTGCAGGCAGGATCAATCTCCCCTTCTTGTCTAAAGCATGTTCGTACTCACCGTAAAACATTTATTCCCCCACTTTGCCCCACTTTTCACCACCTAGTATACACTATACATAAAGGTTGTCAAGGAAACTTTCTAAAGACTTTTGCAGCGGTTTTTACATATGATCTGCTGACTACTATAGAGGGTGTTTTTTAGCGGCCTTACACACAAGATATGGTGGGTGGGGAAAAGTGGAAAAAATAAAAAAATATTCTTTTTTTCTTGGATACCGTGTTAGATCTCGATCATTCTTCTCTGCCTGAAGGAGCATATGCCCCTCTTAGAGGCGCGGATAAAATCGACGAGATGTTTTATTTCCGGCGTATCGGCCAGAGAGGCTATCTTTTCTATGGCGGTCTTTATGGTGAGGTCCGAGCGGTACAGCA
>JBDRDE010000083.1:0-4678 GCA_043821065.1 Candidatus Omnitrophota bacterium | reverse complement strand
CGCTTGACAGTTTGGCACAAGCAGGCATTGTGGATCTCGTTATTACTGAGCAGCGCACAGGAGCATCAAAAGCGACGAAAAAAGCTATTCCTGCCACGGATCTTGCGAGGCAGTGGTCCTCAGTACCGTTTATTATACTCGGTAGCCCGAAACAATCGGAACTTAAGGGCGCTGATAATGTTTCAGGGGCATTCAGGGATAATGTATCAGATGTCGCCACATCCATTAGCGAGAGGGCGGTAAAGGTGTTGGATACTTCAAGGAAGCAGTTATTCGCTTATGGTATACCACCGGCCAAAGTCCGGGCAGAAGGAAGCAAGCTTATCATAGAGGTGGGCGAGGAAATATCTATCGAGTGGGACGCCAGGCCGAGGCCGAAAGGCGATACGCTCGATTCGCTCGCGGCCCAATTGACAGAAAAACTCGGCGAGACTTTCGGCATTACCGCCCGTCATCCGGGCAGGCGCGATTATATAGAATTGATTTACCAGCTAAAGTGGCTTACAGACACCCCGGAAGAGATCGTGACGCCAATAAACCCGAGGCTCAATGGCGATGGCGGGTACGATATCGCGGCATCGGATATAGAAGAAGCGCTAAACGGCGCGTTAGACGCCAAGAGGTCGCTCGTCAGACAGGAGCAAGTCCGCGCCATGATGGTCCAGGAACTGGCTAAGGGACCTGTTGATACTACGCCGTGGTATCTAAGAGCCGTAGATAGGATAGCGCCACCATTAAGCGACCACCACGATGCCCTTATTGCGGAAGTCTTGAAAGGCATAGATGTCGATGATTATTTAGATAGATACCTGCCGGAGGAGATCGATCATGCCTATGTCAGAGACCTTATCGCCCACACGCTCTTTGCCCATTTGAGCCTGCATAAGGATGTCGATAGGCTGCCTACGGCTACCGAAGTCGGGATGTATTTAAAGAGACTCGAGATGCAGGCGCTCATCATAACGCTGCTTGCTATAAAGTCTATACTCGAAAGTAAGATCTACGCGGTACTATACTCGCCTTATCTGGACACCGTTGCTGAAGCCACCGTAAAGTATGTTGACAAGACACAGGAAACGGACAGGACGGAGCTTTTGATAGCGATATCTACGCCTGTAATTCCTGACGATAGTGATGTGCAAGAAGCCCGCGACGCAATGAGGCATGCCGAGATGTCATTAAACCGCGGCATCGTAAATGTAGTGAATCGTCTTGATTTGAATGAAGAATTCGACAATCGCTGGATGATCGACATACAGCCTCAAAAATTGACAAAGACGCGCCAGGCAGCGTGCGTGACCGGCATAGAGATCACAAACAGTGAACATAAGCGCTTGACCGTTCAGCAAGCTGACGAACTCAAGAGACAGGTATCGGGCGTCGCGATAGACCCGCGCTATGGTTACCCTAATGTTGAGTTTGTGGAGCTGGATGAGCTTTTGAGCGAATTCGACAGGGCTCCGGAAGAAGACATCGTCACAGTGAATGACGACGCCGGCACCTCGACAGCTAGCGAAGTCTTCGTAGAGAAGTCAGAGGTCATTGACGATGAGCTAAGTATCACATTTAAGCAGGGCGGCCCGATAAAGTGGAATGTTGTAAGCGGTAAATTGGACGATCTAGTAAGAATGCTCAGTGAGAGGTTGGCAGAATTCGGACTTGAGTTTGAGAGGGCGCCGGCACAGATCGATCCCGATAGTCCCGACAAAAAGATAACCATGTACTCCGAACAGTGCGTGCTGGTCTCATACAACCTTGCAAGCAGCAAAACACACGTTGCTATATATCCGAGAGGAAGAAAACCCCAAGAGATAGCTGTGCTGCTGAATTATGCCATTGAACACGATAAGGCACCGTTAAGCTTCGATGTGCCCGCACCAACATCTACAGCCGTAGAACTTACCGATGAGAATGTAGAAGATATAAATACTATTGCCAAGTTCCTCGCGATGCGCAATGTGCCTGAATTGACGCAGGAAGCGCTCATGGCCAGGTATGGATTCAAGCAGGCTGGCGCCCTTGTGGTGATGGGAAGTGAACACGTGGAAGTCCTCGAGGAAGCGGCAGCCGCATACAAGAGAGGCGTAGTCAAAAATATAGTCGCGACAGCTGGAGGCATAGGCCATGCTACAGGGCTCTTAGCTGACAACATAGCCAAGAGCTATCCACATATAAAGACCAGGCGCCACTTTATAGTCAGCGTCTTTTATGCTGCCTGGCTCTTCATCAGCTGGTCGACGTTCAATAAGGGCAAGAGGACCTGGAAACAGGTATTTACGTTTATAAAGGAGAACCTATGGCTCAACGCTAGGTGTATAAACGAAGGCGAGATGATGAAGAATGTGCTCAATCATCTCGGTGTTCCTGTGGACATAGTAGAGGGCGCATCGACCAATTCTTGCTTCAATGCGCGGCGCACACTCCAACTTATCAAGGATAAATATGGCGATGATAATGTACCGAAGAGCGTTATTATAATGCAGAAGCCGCTCCTGCAGCGCAGGGCCGATGCGTCATTCAAGTATGAGTGGCGAGGTGAAGAAGGCGTCGAGTTTATAAACTACTCCGTACATAATTATGATCAGGGCGTGCCTGAAAATATTCTTTCGGACAACAGATGCCTATCGCTGGTTGTGGGTGAGATCCCGAGATTGTGGGATGATGAAAACAATACAGACTCATATGGCCCGAAAGGCAAAGGCTGGATAGCGCACGTGGATGTTCCTAGGGATGTTTTGGACGCGCAGGCCAGGCTGGAGGTCTCTCCTAATCTACAGGGCTATGTGCTGGGGAGGCGCACTACGGGTGTTGCCCAAGTCTCTGCACCGGTGGCCAAGACTTCGACCACAACAGAAGATGAGCTCGGCAGACCGCTCGTTACCCGAATACAGGGCTACCTGGAAAGTTTTGATGATGAGTTCGCCAGAGACAAAAAAGCGGCCGCGGCCGTCCATTTGATAAATGCTATGGATACGCTCGACCTTCTCAGAAAAATGATCGACACCGCTAAGCAGACAGGCGCTAATGCGGAGGGCCTTCCAGAACAATACGAAACTCTTAATAAGGGCATCGATGAGCGTTTGGGCAGGGTCGAAGATATCATCCATTCGTTAGGGTTAAAAGAAGAGGCCAAATTGCCCGGCGGGTATCACTTGCTCTTCAAAGAATCAAGAAAGGTAGATAGCGTTCCGAAGTCGGAATTAGAACTCTGGCCTGATGGACAGAAAACAGATAAACGATCGGGTATTCTCGCAAGAGGCGAGACCCTCGCTTCGGCAGACGGGAAGGTCGTCGTTACACCGCTCTATGTAAGAAATATGTTACTCATGTATGCTGTTGAGATAGATGGTGTCCCGGTGGAATCGAAAAAGGGTGACGGATCCTCCACTTCAACCGCAGCCGTAACTGAAGAGCCTGTAGCAAGGCCGTTCACTGATGCGGAAGTGGCGCGGATGGAAGAGGCGCTTAGGACTACGATGATACGTCAATATGCCAGCGTTCACAGTAACGTAAGCGGGGATGAGCTACCTATCGTAGAATATTATAAAAAAGCGGTAGAGAATGATAATCTGCCAATATCTTTAAAGGGATTTGGAGTCAAAGACTGGGATCTTGTCACGATATTTATTCGTGCCGCAAGGGCAAGAAGCTTCAATATATCCGAGCCGATAAGCATAGATGAGGTACTTGCGTATATACGTAGCACGACAGTGTGGCTCAATATGACAACATGTTGCCCTACAGATAACGTAAAAACTTATAATAAAGCCATGGAGAAGATAACAAAGCTTGCTAAGTCCTATGATACAGTGGGAGAGATGTACAGGGATTTTGCTCAAGACAATAATGCGGATGAAAAGGATCTCGTCCCAGATCATGTAATAGAAGCCACACTAGAACGCTATGATCCATCCATGCTGTCGCGCGAGCTCCTCGACCGCATTACACTACAGAGGATAAGCGACATGGCCGCGACGGACGATGTTGCGGTTGCCATGAAGTTTGGCGGCACCACTACCGCGGTAGCGCTCGTAGACAGCGAAGGCAATATCCACCTCGTAGATAAGGCCCGAACACCTACAAAACATGATAATTGGTTTATCAATCTCTTTTCCAGATTCCGTCATTTCTGGATAATAAAAAAGCAGCTGAGAAAGGCGATACGCCTTATTGGAAGAGATCACGTATCAAAGATCGGTATAGCCTCTCCCGGGCCTCTCATTCCGGATCAAGAAGGCAAGACCATGCTCGCTCCGAATCTCGAGAACATTCCGTTATATAATTTTAGACTGCAACACAAGGTGGAGAGGGCCTTCAGAGGGCTTGAAGTGGAGGTACGCCATGACGGTGCAGCGTCTATATTGGGAGAAACGAGCAAGCGCGGCACACTTCCAAATGCCAAAGACGCCGTATATTTTATATGGGGCACAGGCCTAGGTAACGGAGTTATTAGAAATGGCGAACTCTTCCTTAATGATCCTGATGGCGTAGGCGGCATGACAGGCGAATACGGCCACTTAGTTATACACAATAAAGAGACCGGTGAATTCGAGTACCGCCCAGCCACAGACTACCCGACTCGAGAACGCGGAGACTTGAAAGATGACGAAGAATATATCGAGTATTATTTAGGCGGTCGCGACGACTTTATGCCGGCAAGGCTGAGAGTGCTTATACA
>JBDRDE010000082.1:0-2764 GCA_043821065.1 Candidatus Omnitrophota bacterium | reverse complement strand
CAAAGGCGTCAGCTATGAGTAAACTCTTTGCCAGCGACGTCGCTATGAAGGTGACGACCGACGCGCTTCAGATATTCGGCGGATATGGCTATATGCGCGACTACCCGATAGAGAAGTATATGAGGGACGCCAAGATCACTCAAATATATGAAGGCACGAACCAGATACAGAGAAATGTCATAGCGTTACAGATGATAAAAGAGATCATAAAGAAATAGCAGGGGTCAAGGTACAGGGTACAGGGGTCAGGGTACAGGGTTCAGGGTTCAGGGTTCAGGAAAAAGATGACGTGAGGACATTATAGATGAATATAATAGTATGCATAAAGCAGGTTCCTAATACAACAGATGTAAGGATAGACCCTGAGACGAATACGCTGATAAGAGAAGGCGTCGAGAGCGTGATCAACCCGTTCGATACCTACGCGATAGAGGAAGGCATTCGTCTTAAAGAGAGGTTTGGCGGCAAGGTGACCGTTATAACGATGGGGCCGCCCCAGGCGGAGTCCAGCCTGAGAGAGGCTGTATCGCTCGGCGCCGATGAGGGGATATTGATCTCCGACAGGGCGTTTGCCGGCAGTGATACATGGGCCACCAGTTACACGCTATCGATGGCCATAAGAAAGATCAAGGATTACGATATTATTATATGCGGGAAACAGGCATCAGACGGCGATACCGCCCAGGTAGGGCCGGGCATATCGGCCCATCTATGTATACCGCAGGTTACATACGTCAAGAAGATAGAGGAGATAAGCGAAAAGACCGCCAAATTCGAGCGGATGACTGAAGAGGGATATGAGGTCATCGAATCGCCCCTGCCGTGCCTTATAACTGTAGTAAAAGAGATCAATGAGCCGAGGTTGCCCTCGTTGAAAGGGAAGATGAAGGCGAAGTCTGCCCGGATCGAGACGCTGAAAGCCGCCGACCTGGATTGCGATCCCAAGGCGATAGGGTTGGAGGGCTCTCCCACAAAGGTGGTCAAGATATTTACGCCGCCTCCCAGGGGAAAAGGCAGGATCTTGCAGGGTGATAGCGCGGAGATGGTGGACGAGTTGGTCGATTTTTTAAAGGGCGCAATATAGAAAGCACTGCTGACTAGATGAACTCTAAGGAGCGCATCAGTAAAATATTGAATTTCCAGATACCCGACCGCATAGGTATCCACGATCAATTTCTCGACACTACTGTCGAGAACTGGAAAGCGGACGGATTTCCGGATGACACCAGGCCTGAGAATTATTTCGATCTCGACATCGATATCGTAAAGCTTGAGGATGCCCTGGTGGATAATCTCCTCCCTGATCGCGAGGATAGGTTTAGGGTCCTCTCTTTCTCTGAGCCGTTCCAAAGGCTCTGTAACGTCTTCGGAAGAGAAGAGATACTGAGAAGGCTTGCGCGCTATCCAAAAGAGCTTAAGGCGAGCCTGATAAACGAGACCTACAGCCTCCTGGGATCAATAAAGAAGGTTCTCGAGAGCGGCGCGCCATTCGACGGAGCCTGGGCCTGGGGCGATATGGCATATTCTAAAGGGCTCTTCTTTTCGCCTTCCTGGTATAAGGAAGAACTCTTTCCCATCCACAAGAAGATATTCCGATCTCTATCATCAAAGGGCCTCTTTGTATTCTTCCATTCAGAAGGCAATATAGTTGATATAATGCCATCTCTTGTAGATGCGGGTGTCAGGGCGCTGCACCCTTTGGAGGAAGAAGGCGGCATGGATATAGCGGGGCTTATGAAGGAGTATAGAAAAGATATGGTTTTTATTGGGCATCTCAACATAGCTAAGATGATCCGCCAAAATAATTTTATAGACATCTTGAGATATAGCGTGGGGCTTCTCAAAGATAACTGCTCGTATATATACAGCGCCAGCTATCCTATCATGCCTGAGATATCTTTCGGAAATTACAAGATGGCAATAGAGGCGCTGAGATCGGCGGGGGCGTATTGAGATATGCTTAAATTAAACGGCGAAAAGAGATACGAGCAGGATATACAGGCCAAGATAAATAAGCTTAAGGCCAAAAGAAGAGCGGTCATAATAGTCCATAATTACCAGCGGGACGAGATACAGGATATCGCGGATATAACCGGTGACTCACTGGCCTTAAGTCAGGCGGCCGTGAATACCGACGCTGAGGTCATAGTATTCTGCGGCGTCCATTTCATGGCCGAGAGTGCGGCCATACTGAACCCTCAAAAGAAGGTGCTTCTCCCGGTAAAAGAGGCGGGATGTCCGCTTGCCGATATGATCACGGTCGACAAGCTGCGCGGCCTCAAAGAGAAGCACCCGGGCGCGCCGGTTGTCTGCTATGTCAACACAACGGCAGAGATCAAGGCCGAGAGTGATATATCATGCACGTCCAGCAATGCAGTCAAGATAGTCGCCTCGCTCAAAGGGCATAAAAGGGTCATATTCGTCCCGGACAAGAACCTCGGGATGTTCGTTCAATCACAGCTTCCGGATAAAGAGATCATCTTATGGGAAGGTTTCTGCCCTACGCATAGAAAGGTCCAAAGCGAACACATAGAAGAGGGCAAGAGGGCGCACCCGGACGCTATTGTGGTGGCGCACCCTGAGTGTAACCCCGAGGTGTTGGCCATGGCGGATATCGTGGCAAGCACCGGAGGCATGATAAAACATATAAACAAATCGAACCAAAAGAAGTTCATAATCGCCACAGAGAGCGGGATATTTTACAAGCTCAAGCGCGATAATCCTGATAAAGAGTTCTTTTTACCGACGGAGCAGCTGATATGCC
>JBDRDE010000081.1:0-6237 GCA_043821065.1 Candidatus Omnitrophota bacterium | reverse complement strand
CGCCAGCACGATAGTCCATGAGAATGTCGAAGAAGGCATGAGGGGAAGGATATTCAGCTCTCTCGGGGTCGTAATGAACCTAGGTCTTCTTATATTCATGTTTGCCGCTTCGAGCCTCGCGGAGATAGTGGGCAAGATATGGATATTGCTTGTGAGCGCGCTCGTATTTATGGGGTTCGGTTCTATTGGGTTGATACTTGGTAAAATGAGGCGGGGGTAGCCCTACTTCTTCTTTTCCGGTACTTCTTTCTTCTGTCTTTCCTTATTAAACCTCTCGAGGCACTCTTCGTAAAAGTTGCATATATTGCAGCAAATATTCTCCTCGCCCCGCTCGCCCCTATACCATTTGGTCTCGCAGGTCCAGTAGACTTGACACTGTGTGCAGCAACGCATCTTTTTACTCATTCTATTCACCGACTAGATTTTATAATAGTTTTTACTATGTGTCAAGGTTTTATTGCTAGCGGGTATTGCGAAAGAGCCTGTTGGTTTTTATCATTCCGAGCGAAGTAGTAGGCCAGGTTTAAACCTGGCCTACTACGCAGGATGATAAATATGTGAAAGTCAGCATAGTCTGCGACAGCACCTTCTAGCCAACTCTGTTGACAAAACAGACTTATTGTAATAAAATTATATCCCTACAGTAAGGGTAAGCGCCGTAGGCGCTACCATCTACAGGGTAGTGCATTAGTAAAGGTTTTATATGCTAAAGACGTTCCGTGGCGGAGTACACCCACCACAATCAAAAGACTTCACAGTTGATAGGCACATAAGAACCGCCCCTGTGCCCAGGAAGGTTGCCATACCGCTGCTTCAGCACACAGGAGCGCCATGCGAGCCGCTGGTAGCCGTGGGCGACGAAGTAAAGACAGGCCAGCTTATAGCCGATTCAGAGAAATTTATATCGAGTGCCATACACGCTTCGATATCAGGTAAAGTTACCAAGATAGAGAAATCCCCGCACCCTCTTTTGGGAAGCTATATTGCGATCATGATCGAGGGCGATGGCCTGGATCGCTACGATCATTATATAAAGAAACGCAGGGATATAGCCTCATTCTCGGATGAGCTTATAAGAGATACAATAAAACAAGCCGGCATAGTGGGCTTAGGCGGCGCCGCCTTTCCCGCGCACGTCAAGCTCACGCCCCCTGAAAATAAGCCGATAGATTCCATCATACTGAACGGGGTCGAATGCGAGCCATATCTTACTTGCGACCACCGCCTGATGCTGGAGAAGACAATGGGGATAGTGGAAGGCCTAAAGGTGATCAAGAAATTGACCAGGGCCTCCAATGTATACGTAGGGATAGAGTCAAATAAGATAGGCGCGGCATTCGCCCTGGAGAAGGTCTTAAAAGACCAGAGAGGCGATATAAAAGACGCGAAGATAGTCCTCTTAAAGACGAAGTACCCGCAGGGTGCCGAGAAGCAGCTTATAAAGTCGATATTAAACAGAGAGGTCCCTCCGGGGAAGCTGCCATTCGATGTAGGCTGTATAGTGACGAATGTTGGCACGGCATTCGCCATACATGAAGCGGTCTTTGAGGGAAAGCCTTTATACGAAAGAGCGATCACCATGACCGGGAGCCCGCTTAGAGAGCCCGCCAACCTGATCGTGCGCATAGGGACGAGTGTAAGAGAGCTTGTCGATACATGCGGCGGCTTCTCTAGGGATCCGGCAAAGGTCATATCCGGCGGCCCGATGATGGGCGTAACGCAATTTACTCTCGATGCCCCGATAATCAAAGGGACGAGCGGCATACTCTTCTTATCTAAAGAGGAGGCCAAGGAGTATCAGGAGAAGAGCTGTATAAGGTGCGCCAAGTGCGTGGATGTCTGTCCGATGCGCCTTGTCCCCACAGATATTACCCGCCTGGCAAAACAGGCGAGGTACCAAGAGGCCGTTAAAGACAATATAGATGATTGCATAGAATGCGGCGCTTGTGTATACGAGTGCCCTAGCAGGATCCCGCTTCTGCAATGGATAAGGATAGCGAAGGCCGAGCTTTTAAAGATAAGGAGGGGGGCTTGAAGAACCTGATCATCTCAAGTTCACCCCACGTCTTTAAGAGTACGAGCCTCTCCAGCATAATGTGGGGCGTCGTTGTGGCGCTTATCCCGCTAGTGATAGCGAGCGTTGTATTTTTTAAGCTGCTCGCGGTCTGGCTGATAGCTACATGCCTCTTTAGCTGCGCAATAACTGAGATAGTCTGCCAGAAGATAAGAAAGAAGCCTGTAACCATATCGGATGGAAGCGCTGTAATAACGGCGCTCTTACTGGCTCTGGTCCTGCCTCCGTCGATACCCCTGTGGCAGGCCTCTCTGGGAAGCGTAGTCGCCATAGGGCTCAGCAAACAGCTCTTCGGGGGGCTTGGGTTTAATATCTTCAACCCGGCGCTGCTCGGCAGGGCCTTTTTGATGGCGGCATTCCCCGCGTTTCTTACAAGGTGGACGAACCCATTTACACTGGACGCCGTAACGGGCGCAACGCCTTTAGGGCTTATGAAATTTGAGCACATCCAGGCGCCGTATCTCGATCTCTTTTTGGGTAATGTCGCCGGGTCTCTCGGAGAGGCCTCTGTGCTGGCGATATTGATCGGGGGCGCGTATTTATTTATAAAGAGATACGCTGACTGGAGGGCGCCCCTAGGGTTCTTATCTACAGCCGTCTTTTTAAGCGGTATCATGTACCTGGTCGACCCGTCTGCGTCTGCCACGCCCCTTTTTCAATTACTGAGCGGCGGCATGATGTTGGGGGCGGTATTTATGTCTACAGACCCCGTCACTTCACCAGTAACAAAGAGGGGGCGGTGGATATTCGGAATAGGATGCGGCGTCTTGGCGATAATAATAAGGAGATGGAGCGGCCTGCCGGAAGGTGTCATGTACTCTATACTCCTTATGAACAGCATCACGCCGCTCCTGAATAAATATACAAGGCCGCGAAGGTTTGGGACGTAGCAACATCAGCTTGTCATCCCGGTTTTTGCCGTTGCTTGCACATAGGCAAAATACCGGGATCTAGGAAGTAGAGATTCCGGTATTTGCCTTCGGCAAAACCGGAATGACAGAAGGATACTAGGGTAGTTATGAATAAATACGCGAAGATGATCATCGTTCTTGGTGTGGTGGGGCTCTTATCGGGCACGTCACTTGCTCTCATGTACAGGTATGCGACCCCCCTTATCGAGGCCAACCAGAAGAAGGCGCTTGAGGAAGCCATATTTAAAGTCATTCCGGACGCGGCGGGATATGAATCGATAGAGCGGGCCGGCCAGACCTTCTTTGAGGTCTATGGCGACAGAAAAAAACTGCTCGGTTACGCGTTCATAGCCGAAGGCAACGGCTATCAAGGCAAGATAAAGATGATATGCGGCATAGATAAAGGACTCACGAAATTGTACGGTATAGAGATCCTGGAATCGGTGGAGACGCCGGGCCTGGGAGGGGAGATAGTAACAGATGGTTTTAAGGGCCAGTTCAAGAATCTTAAGTTTCTTCCCAAGATCGGATGCGTCAAGAGAGAGAAGGCGGCCGACAATGAGATAGAGGCGATAACCGGCGCTACTATCTCTTCGCAGAGCGTAACGGATATAATAAACGATAGGATCGAGCTTCTAACTAAGACATTTTAATGTAATACGTCATTGCGAGCCCGAGCGTAGCGAGGGCGAAGCAATCTAGATTGCTTCGTCGCTTCGCTCCTCGCAATGACAGCAAGAGTGAGATGAAGACACTATACAGAGATTTCATAAAGGGTATTTGGAAAGAGAACCCGGTATTTGTCATACTGCTGGGCATGTGCCCTACGCTCGCCGTGACCACAAAGGCGATATTTGGCCTCTCTATGGGGGCGGCCGTTATATTTGTCCTCACGCTATCGAGTCTTCTGGTATCGATCTTCCGCAAACTTATACCCAACCAGGTGAGGATAGCGACGTACACCATCATCATAGCGACCTTTGTCACTATAGCCGACTATCTTCTTAAGGCTAATTTTCCGGACATTAGCAAGGCGCTCGGGCCGTATGTGCCCCTTATAGTGGTCAATTGCATTATCCTGGGCAGGGCAGAGGCGTTCGCGTCTAAGAATACACCCGCGCGGTCTCTCTTCGATGCCCTGGGCATGGGGCTGGGCTTTACGCTGGCCTTGGTTATACTGGGATCGGTAAGGGAGTTCTTTAGCGCGGGGGCGATCTTCGACATAAGGATACTGGGGGATTGGTACGAACCGTGGGTCATCATGGTGCTTCCGGCAGGCGCTTTTATTACACTAGGGCTTTTGGTCGGTTTCTTTAACCTGTTTAAGGGCAATAAGAGATGAATCTTATACTCATATTCATAGCTGCCGCTATAACGAACAATTTCGTCCTGACGTACTTTTTGGGGATATGCCCGTTTCTAGGCGTCTCGAGGAAGTTGGAGTCCGCTTTGGGGATGGGGCTCGCCACGACATTCGTCATGACATTGGCGGCCATCATAACATGGCTTATAAATCATTACGTCCTGATAAGGTTCAACCTGCCGTTTCTGGAGTATGTGTCGTTTATACTCGTCATAGCCGCGCTGGTTCAGATAGTGGAGATGTTCATACACAAGACCTCTCCGGAATTATACAGGGCTTTGGGTATCTATCTGCCGCTCATAACGACCAACTGCGCCATACTTGGGCTCGCGCTCTTCGCGTCGCTTCGCGAGTATGGATTCTTCGAATCGGTCATCTTCGGTTTTGGGGCCGGGGTCGGGTTTACTATAGCGCTTATCATTATGGGCGGGATACGGGAAGAATTGGAGTTCGCCGATATCCCTGAGCCTGTCAAAGGGGCGAGTATAACTTTGATAATAGCGGGAATGCTGGCATTGGCTTTCATGGGGTTCGGAGGCCTCATTTCGTCTTAACAAATGATTAGCGTTTAGCGTAGAGCGCATAGCGTATAGTATCGTGAAAACGACTTTCTTTTTTAAACTATACGCTAAACGCTATCCGCTATACGCTAGACACGAGTTTTTATGGATAACATACTGATATCGATATTGAGCATGATGGGCCTGGGCGTCTTCTTCGCCGCTATACTCGCGGTGGCCGACAGGACCATGGGAATAAAGGAAGATAAGAATATCGCGGCCATAGAGGATATCCTGCCGGGCTTGAATTGCGGGGCGTGCGGCTACGCGGGATGCCACTCTTTTGCTGTGGCCTTAAGCAATAATGGCGCCGAGGCGACAGGGTGTCTGCCAGGAGGGGAAGAGGCCTCTACGAAACTGGCTGCGCTCTTGGGGATCGAAAATAAAGAACTTATAAAGTCGGTAGCCGCGCTCCACTGCAACGCCGATTTCGACAAGCGAAAGATATACGCCGAGTATAAAGGGATAGGCACATGTCAGGCGGCGAACAAGGTCTTTGGCGGAGGAGTGGCCTGCGCCTACGGCTGTCTTGGCTACGGGGATTGCGTGAAGGTCTGTCCGTTTGGTGCCATCACCATGGCGAACGGCCTTCCCGTAGTAAATTCTGTTAAATGTGCCGCGTGCGGCAAGTGCGTAAAGGCCTGCCCAAGGGGTCTGTACTCGATAGAGAAATTTACCAAAGACCAGATCACGATAGTGGCGTGCAGTTCTTTAGATAAGGGCCCGACCGTCAGGCAGGCTTGTGGCGTCGGGTGTATAGCCTGCAAGATCTGCGAAAAGCTCTCAGGAGGCGTCTTTGAGGTGAAGGATAACCTTGCCTGCGTACATTACGATAAGGCCGGACCGGATACCGACTGGGAGAAGATAATAAACAAGTGTCCAACAAAAGTGATAGTGAGGGTAACATAGTGCTCGGTTAGCGGTGTTCGGTTAGCGGTTAGCGTGCGACGCAAACCGCAAACCGCAAACCGCAAACCGTATCAACTGCAATCGGGAGGTATTACCATGAGTGAATTCGTAAAGGAAGTGTCAGATGCGCAGTTTAAGAGTGAGGTAGAAGCGTCCGATCTGCCTGTGATGGTGGATTTTTGGGCCAGCTGGTGCGGGCCGTGCAAGATGATGGCCCCTGTCGTTGACGAGGTCGCCAAAGATTATCAAGACCGCTGTAAGTTCGCCAAGATCAATGTCGAGGACAACCAGGCGGTCGCGTCCCAGCTCGGTATCATGAACATACCTACATTCATCTTCTTTAAAGGCGGCAGCGAGGTTTCGAGATTTACCGGGGCCGTTCCGAAACAGGAGCTTATAAAGAAGATAGACAAAGTCATT
>JBDRDE010000080.1:0-2081 GCA_043821065.1 Candidatus Omnitrophota bacterium | reverse complement strand
GATCTTCTCTATCTGAGGCGCTACATACGGAATTCTCGCCGGAGCGGCCATCAAAGGGATCGCGCTCAAGATGAGCATGTATAGTGAAAGGGCAAAGAGTAACGCCATCTTGATGAAGCCGGTATTGGAATCGATCTTCTTATGTAATCCGGATAAGAGGTCACCCGATATCTTCTCAGCCTGTTCGGGCTTTGCGGCAATCTCTTTTAGCCGTATCCCTATATCAGCTTGAGATAATCCATCAATGGTTAATTTTGCAGCCCATTCATCTTCCGTTTGTGGCGGATCTTTTTGCCAATCACGCAGCTGTACAACCCTAAACTCTCCTGAGGGAGTCGTAATGGTAAAAACTTCTCCTGAGTCACGAGAAATCTTTGCCATATAAGAAACAACACCTTTACATCGCTCCAAGCTCCTCTCTAATAATTTACGTGTTTCTTTATCCAGCTTTCCAAGGGCTAAAATAAGATCCGCGCCTGAGACCAAGGGCGTAATACCGTTCTTCAGATCATACGGGCTAACCCTTCCCCCGCGTGATATGGTAACGATCAATGCCCTCTGATCAGGAGACAGAGTTGTATCTTGACTTTTTTGATCTATAAGTTCTGCTATTTTATATCCGGCATCCATTATCCGTTGCAGTTTTTCAGTGGTATCAGGGGTCAAATTTTTCGCTTCGGATGGGACACCTTTCATCGCTTCTTCTATAATATTTAATTGTTCCTTGATTGACAACGCAAGCTCTAGCGCAAGCTTCATTCCGCTTTCGTCAAGCATAACCGGCGTAGATAGTATAGTGGGAACAGGTGGCACTTCAGTAATCGGCGCCGACGTAACCGCAATCTCAGTAACCGGAGCTACAGGCGCTTCGATTACGACCGGCTTCTCCGCCACGGCGGCCTGCGGAGCCAGGCCCGCTATAATTCTGTCCGCGATCGCCTGCTGCTCTGCCGCGCCCAAGCTCTTCAGGCCTTTGCGCGGTATCTCAAGTTCAATCTCGGCGAGTATTTTATCCCGATCGAGCCCTTCCTGCTCGATCCTATCCTTCACAGTAACTACTACTGCGTCTATCTTCTTCTGTCTGTCCGTCTCTTCAAGTACTCCTATTCTGGCGGACAGGTCTTGTATGCGTTCCGCTACCGCTGCGGGTATCTCTTTAGCGCCAGGGCCCTTCGCTTCCACCGGCTCCTCTTGCAGAATATCGAGGCCCGCGTAGTCCAACACAACATCACGGACAAGCTCTTTAAGTATTTCGGATGTAAGCGGTTTGACTCTCGCCTCGCGGAATTCAGCGCCCTCTATTTCGAGCAACATTTTGTAGTCCCTAAGGTATTGTTCGACCACAGCCTTCATCTCTCTGCCGGCGCCCGATGGATTGACTTGCTGTCTCTTCTTGAACGACAGAACAGCCGTATTTACATCCGCGGCGCCCGTAACAGATTGCAGTAGCGATGCGATCAAGCTGTCGGCGAGCCTTGCCTTCAGCTCTTTAAACTCCGGACTATTAAGTACCTCTTTTAAATTCTCTCCCGCCAGAATGCGGTTATCGACATTCTGGTTGAGTTGGCTGATTCCGGCAAGATAGGCGCTCGCGGCTATGAAATACTGGCCGCTCTTAAGGAGCCTCTCGTAGGGAGCTGCCTTATTTGTGAGTATCGCTACATAAGGCCTCTCTCCTTTGGAGACGTCAAATTTAGGCAATATCACAATGTAGGACGTCCGGTTCTGCCTTAATAACTCAGTGATACCCTGCGAATGGTAACCGCCGGTTATGAGCGCCGCCACATTCTGGCCGCGCTCTTTCATGGTGGTGATCGTATTGGCAAGTATGGCGCTGTTTCTCTTCTCGGCCGTCCGGTAAAAATCCATCGCCTGCGGCAGGTCATTGAATATCTTACTGAGGTCGAAGCCTGCGTCTATCGTAACGCCGTACTTCATCGAGGCGTCCCTTATGAAGGACGCCACAAATGCCGCATTACACTGCCCGATATGCTCTGAAAGATAGCTGAAATTTCCGTTCGTCAGCTTCAGGTCGAATAGGTCGCTCAAAAATTCCATGCACTTCGTTATATTGTAAAGCC